>CAZJUL010000375.1:2726-2982 GCA_964549095.1 uncultured Elusimicrobiaceae bacterium | reverse complement strand
GTTCGACGGGGAATTTTCCGCGGGCCTCGATGCCGCCCACGAGCAGCTGCCCGGCCGCGTCCATCCCGGGCTCGGTCATGCCGTAGACCGCCAGCGCGGTGCCGGCCTCGGGGTAGTTGGCCAGGTCGTAGGGGCTCATCAGGCTTATCAGCACCGAAGGTTTGCCGGCCGCGAGCATCGCCTTGATGGCTTTTTTCTGGTTCCTGTTCTGCGCGCCGGCCCACTGGAAGCTGCCTATCACCAGCACCTCCGCCCC
>CAZJUL010000375.1:0-2716 GCA_964549095.1 uncultured Elusimicrobiaceae bacterium | reverse complement strand
GGGGGCGAAGATGACTATCGCCGTTTTCAGCTTTTTATCTTTCAGCGGCAGCAGCCGGTCGGTGTCGCGCAGCAGCGTCACGGAGCCCTGGGATAATTCCCGGGCGATGTTGACATAGGCCTTGTCGAAGGGGGAAGTGTATTCCCCGGGCGAGAAGAGGCCGGCCTCTTTCTTGGCTTCCAGGACCCTGAAATAAGCGTCGTTCACGCGCGTCTCGGTAATAATCCCTTTGCGTACCTGGGCGGCTATCTCGTCCCGGGCCCTGGCGAAATCGCCTTTGCCCAGCAGCAGCAGGTCGGCCCCGGCGGCGAGGGCCAGCGCGGCGGCCTTGTGTATGGGGCGCACGGAGGTTATGGCCTTCATGTCCAGGCTGTCGGTGATGACCAGCCCGCCGTACCCCAGGTCGCGCTTGAGCAGGCCGGCCAGCACCGCTTTGGACAGCGTGGCCGGGTTTTGGGCGTCCAGCGCGGGGTAGCGTATATGGGCGGTCATTATGGCGGGCGCCTTCAGCTCTATGGCCCGCCTGAACGGGGCCAGGTGCTGCGCGTCCAGCGCCGCCGTGGACAGCGTTATGACCGGCAGGAGCTTGTGGGAATCCTCTGTAGCCGCGCCGTGCCCCGGGAAATGTTTCGGGGCGGAAAGTATGCCGGCGGCCTTGAAGCCGTTGATTATGGCGCCGCCTATTTTCGAGACCAGCGCGGGGTCGCTGCCTACCGCCCGTATGCCGATTATCGGGTTCAGCGCGCTGGTGTTAACATCCAGCACCGGGCCGAAAGTCATGTTGATGCCGGCCCGCTTCAGCTCGCGGCCGGCCAGGTAGAAAAGCGAGGCCGTGTTGTTCTCGGAGTCGGCCGCGCCGAGCATCATGTTGGTGGGGAGTTCGCAGAGGCCCAGCGTGGTGGGGGCGTAAACGCTGCCGCCTTCGTAGTCGGTGGCTATGAAGAGCGGCGTCTTTGCGGGGCTGGCCAGCGCCTGCTGCTGCAGCTCGGCGGTCAGGCGGCGGGTCTCTTCCAGCGAATAGGAGCCCCACTGCAGCTGTACCCCGCCTATGCCCGCAGCGGCCGCGGAGGCGGCCTTCGTTATCTCGTCGGCGTCTATGGAAATTACCAGGAGCTGCGAGACCTTGTCCTCCAGGGACGGCTCCCGCGCCGGGGCCGCCGGCTCCTGCGCGCCCAGCGAAAACAAGCCGGAGGCGAAGAGGAAAAGCGTGGCCGCGGTAATGCGCATCCTTATATTCTATTAAACGAGGCCCCGAATGTCTAAAAAAAAGCCCCCGCGGCGTAACCGCGGGGGCCGGCGCCGGGAGGCGCGGGGTTTATTTGAACTGGTAGCCTTTCATCGTGGCCTGCTTGCGCACCGAATTGATTATGGCCTTGTCCAGCGTCGCCCCGGTGTTCCGGGTCTTTTCCTGCTCGGCGATATACGCCTTGCGCTGCTCGTTCAGCTGGTTTATCTCGTTCTTTATCTTTTTCCTTTCTTCCACCTTGGACGCCATATAGTTATCCAGCTGCCCCTTGTCCAGCTTCTGGAGCTCCGCGGGCAGCGCCTCTTTGTTCAGGTCCGCGCTCTTCACCTTGCCCGTCTCGACCGCGGTGACCGCGTCCCACATCGATTCTCTCGCGGCCATGGCGGGAGCGCTTTTCGCCCGCACCGCGGCGCGCTCCGCTATGGCGCCGGACCCGCCCACGCCGGAGGAGATCAGGCCTTCCAGCTCCGCTTTCTTTTTAAGCTCGCTGCGGCCCGTGTCGCCGTAAGCCACGTAGGTCCGGTTCAGGTCCTGGTTCAGCTGCGAGATCAGCACGTCCTGCGGGGCGGTTATGGAGACCACCAGCTGCTGGTCTATGTTGGTGTAATCTCCGTCGGCCGCCTGGGCGCCCGCCAGCCACTGGGTGCCGATCCCCTGCTGCCGGTCGCCGCAGAAGATGGTGTTCACGAATATGTTTTTGGATTTAGCCAGCGCGGCCGCGGTCCTGAAATCCACCGGCCCCTGCGTGAAGGGCTCGTTGCCGGCGATGAAGATGGCCTTGTAGACGTCGTCCTTCCTGCTCCAGTTCAGGTCGGTCACGGCGTCGTGGACCGCCTTGCCGCAGTATTCGTCGCCGCCGTTGGTGGTAAGCCCGAAAAGTTCCGCGGACACCCGGTCCAGGTCGGTGGTGAACGGCAGGATCTGCCTGATATAATTGTTCTCGCGCGGGAGGGAGGAGTTGCCGTACTCATAGAGCGCCACTTCTATGGAAGGCCTGGAGCCTTTCTTCTCGGAGGTGATGAGTTCGTTTATGATCTTCCAGAGCTGGTTGCGGGCCTGGTTTATAAGGCCGTCCATGGAATTCGAGGTGTCCAGCAGCACGGCCAGCTGCACCACGGCGTCGCCGCCGAAATTCTGCCCTGTGGGACGCTTTACAGGTGTGACGGGGGTTACGACCGCCGTCCCGTCCTTCCAGGTTTTTTTGACCACCGTGCCGGCGCTGGCGCCCGGCAGGGTCAGGCCGGTCTCTATCTCCATTATGCGGGCGTTGACCTCGGTTTCCTCGTCGTTGAGGTCGTGCAGCGTGCCGTAGACCACGGCCGAGGCGCCCAGCATCCTGCCCAGGTTCTTCACGGTCGAATCGTCCATCACTCCGGAGGACTGCAGCTTCAGCTCGTCCATGGCCTTTTTAAGGAGGTTGCGTTCTATGACGGCGATCTTCTTGTTCTGGATAAAGAGCGTCGTGAGGCG
>CAZJUL010000374.1:2736-2983 GCA_964549095.1 uncultured Elusimicrobiaceae bacterium | reverse complement strand
GCTCCTCCGTCAACTACGCCACCGGCAAATACGGCACCACGGACCGCGTGGACTCGCTGTATGTACCGTTCACGCTCAAGCGCTATTACACCAACGCGGACATCTCCGTGACGATACCGTACGTGCGCCAGAGTTCCGTGGGCCAGGTGATCTGGGTGGGCGGCAATCCGGTGCATGCGACCAAGACCAGGACGGTCGCGGCGACTTCGGAGCAGTCCGGCCTCGGAGATATAATGCTGCGCGGTTC
>CAZJUL010000374.1:0-2726 GCA_964549095.1 uncultured Elusimicrobiaceae bacterium | reverse complement strand
AGGGAAGACCCCAGGTCGTTCGACCTGGGGCTGGCAGGCAGCCTTAAACTGCCCACCGCCGACGAGAACAAGGGGCTGGGCACCGGACAGCCGGACGCGGGCGCCGGCCTGGAGTTCTCCAAAGAGCTCGGCCCGAACTGGACCATGCTCGCCGACGCGTACTATACCGTCATCGGGGAACCGGCCGGCGCGGATTTCAACAACCGGCTCTCGCTGGACCTGGGCTTTACCAAGCTGCTGCGCGAACACCTGTACCTGACCGTGCTTTTCGAGGCGCAAAGCGCCATAGTCGCCGGGAACGAGCCGCCCCGCAGCCTCAGCGGCTCGCTTGCCTACGGCGCCCCTGACGCGACCCAGTTTTCCGGCGGCCTGACGTTGGGCCTGTCCGACGGCAGCCCCCAGATCGGCCTGAGCGCGGGCTTAAGCCGCAGATTTTAAGCGTTAAGCGGGACAATAAAAGGAGAATAAATGAAAACAAAGAAACTGCAGTTGATGTTCGCGGGGCTCATCCTTTGCGCGGCGGCCGTTATAGCCGTAGCCCAGGAAAAGTCCAAGGAAGAGATGAAGCTGGAAACCAGCTCCGGGGAACTGGACAAAAGCGCCGTCATGCCGGAAGGGCAGCTGCGCGTGACCGAGAAGATAAAAACGGAATACGGCCTGGCGCGCAGCCTGCCCGGCGGCATAACGGACGCGAACGTGCAAAAGATCATGGCGCTGCGCCAGGGTCCGCCGGTCATGGGATGGGGAAAGATAGCCGGCGACCTGGGCCTGAAACTCGGCAAGGTGCAAAGCAACGTCCATAAGATGGCCGCCGCCGTGCACAAGATGGAAAAAATCCAGGCTAAAAAAGATAAAAAAGCCGAGATCGAAAAGGGCAGAAAAGGCGACAAAATGGACAAGCCCATGAAAGCTGAAAAGCCGGAACGTCCCGGCAACAGCGGCAAGCGTTAGTCGCTGCGGCAATGAAAAAGGGGACAGCGGCGGCATACGGCCCCTGTCCCCTTTTTATCAGCGGAGGCCGGGATAAAAAAAGCGGCCGCATCGAAGACAGCCGAATATGAAAGATAAAAAAACGATCCTGCTAGTCGATGACCGGCCCGCGAACATCGAGCTTCTCAGGGAATTCCTTGTTCCGCAGGGTTATGCAGTTGTCGAAGCCGGGACCGGCGAAGAAGCGCTGGTGAAACTTTCCGGCGGCCGGATCGACCTGATCCTGCTGGACGTAATGCTGCCCGGCATGGACGGTTTCGAAGTCGCGCGCAGGATAAGGCGGGATAATACCAACCGGCTGCTCCCGATAATCCTGGTTACCGCCTTGCAGGAAAAAGAAGACAGGGTAAAGGGGATCGACGCCGGCTGCGACGATTTTATCTCAAAGCCCGTCGATTATATGGAGCTGTCGGCCAGGGTCAGGTCGCTGCTGAGGATCAAGGACTACAACGACCTGCTGACCAATTACCGCAAAGAGCTGGAGTCCGAGGTGGCCGGCAGGACCGGGGAATTAAAGCAGGCCGTTGAAAGGATAAAAGCGGACGCGCTGGAGACGGTCCACCGGCTGTCTGTCGCCTCCGAGTACAAAGACGCGGACACCGGCGCGCATATCAAGCGCATGAGCCGCTATTCCGCCGCCATCGCCCGCCGCATGGGGCTGGACGAAAAAACCGTTGAAACCATTCTTTACGCCGCGTCCATGCACGATCTGGGCAAGCTGGGCATACCCGACCGGATATTGCTTAAGCCGGCCAAGCTCGATCCGGCGGAGTGGGAGATCATGAAGCAGCACTCGGCTATCGGCGCCAAGATCCTCAACGGCTCGGACGCCGAAGTCATCCGGGCGGGAGAGACTATCGCCCGGTGCCACCACGAGAAATGGGATGGCAGCGGTTATCCGGACAGGTTAAAGGGCCCGGAGATACCGATAGCCAGCCGTATCGCGGCTATCGCGGATGTATTCGACGCCCTGACCGCCAAACGGCCTTATAAGGAACCCTTTTCGGTCGGGAAGTCGCTGGCTATTATAAGGGAAGGGCGCGGAAGCCACTTCGACCCGGCCGTAGTGGACGCTTTCTTCGCGATCCAGGACGAGATACTCGCTATCAAGAAGGAGTATGACGAAATATAACAGGTTTTGAACATTCCCGGACCGACGGCACAGGATACGGAATTTATTCATCGTGGATATTACCTATGACCGCGGGTATAACTCCGTATTGTGGGCCGGGGCGCAGGAGAAGTATCGTATAAATATGAACAAAACATCCGGTTTTAAGGTCCTGGCCCGGGACGCGCGCGCGGAGAAAACGGCGAAAACTGAACCCCTGCGGCTGCTCAATGAGTTCGACAGGCAATTCAGCTTTAACAGGACCGGCTGCAGGGAACTCCCGCTGGCCGCGCTCAGGAAGAGATTCTCCAGGGCCATGCAGGTCCAGGCGACCTGCGACCTGCTGCTCCGCTCCCTGGTGCTGCGCACCGTGCATAACTGCGAAAATGCCGGCTGAGCCCGGCCACGCTATAGCACAAAGGTTCAAAGAGGCTTGATGAAAATTTTATTCAATCTGCTGGTCAGCACCCTTGCCGTACTGATCGCCGCCCGCCTGCTTCCCGGTGTGACGGTAGACAGTTTCGGCACCGCTGTCGTGGTCGCGGTGGTCCTGGGGTTCGTGAACGCGTTCCTCGCGCCGGTGCTGCTGCGGATGAGATTGTCCGTCAATATACCGCTCCTGGCC
>CAZJUL010000373.1:0-3004 GCA_964549095.1 uncultured Elusimicrobiaceae bacterium | reverse complement strand
GTGCCGCGGAGGACGCGCTGGCCCTCGCGCTGGGTTTAAGGCGGCTGGCGGCGGACCTCTGGTTCGTGCGGCTGATGCAGTATTACGGCACGCACGAGTTCGCGGAGCTCGACGCCGGACACGAGGGGCACGACCACGAACCGGGCGGGCACTGCCACGTGAACAGGAAGTTCGGGGCCGGCAGGTATCCGGAGTTCCTGGACTACGCCAGGCACATCCTGGCCCTGGACCCGTATTTCATGAACGCCGGGCTTTACGCGGGCGCTTCGCTGGCCTTCAACCTGTCCCGCCCGGAAGAGGCGGTCAGCGTGGTGAACCTGGCGCTGGTCTATTCGCCGAAGGAATGGAAATACGTCCGCCTGCTGGCGGCGATCGGCTACAGCAAGGCCAAGAACCCGGCGAAGGTGGCGGAGCTCATTGCGCCGCTGCTGAACGAGCCGGACTGCCCGGTAATGATACGCCAGCTGGCGGCCTTCCTTAACAAGAAGGCGGGCAACCGCGCGGCCGCCTACGCGATCTACAAGAGCATACTGACGGCGACGAAAGATCCTTTTTACATTAAGAACGCGGAGAAAGAGATAGCCAAGCTTGAAGGCGGCTCGCTGCTTTACCGGAAATAAATGAACGTCCTGAACATACTGGATTCGAAAGAGTGGGACATAGTGGCCTACCAGACACTGCACATGTCCGTGCAGCTGCAGAAGCTGGGCCACAACGCCATCCTGATGTGCCCCGAGGGGACGAAGCTTTTCGCGGAGGCCCAGAAGAACAAGGTGCCGGTCAGGGGCCTCAACATCCGCTCGCGGCTGGGCTTCTTCGACGAGTCGCTTTACGACATCATCCATATCTACGATTCCGCCTCCGCCAACGCCATGCTGCTGAAGAAGGTGTCCGCTTCCACCCGGGTGTTCCTGAGCCAGATAAAGCTGGGAGGGCGAAAGACGCTTGAGCGGCTCAAGGATTTCGAGCCCTACGTCACCAGGTTCATCGCCTCCTGCCCCTCGGTGCAGGACGATTTCTGCAGGGCCGTCATCGGCCCGGCCAAGACCTTCGTGGTGCCGCCCGCCATAAACATCGGCCGCTGGGAAAGCGCGATGCTGATAAAGCCGGCCATGTTCGAAAAGCGGCCCTATAAGGTCGGGCTGATAAGCATGGACAAGTCGCTGAAGGAGCAGGAATTCTTCCTGAAGGTGGCCAAGTCGGTGCTGGCGAAGCTGCCGGAGACCAATTTCATGGTGGTGGGCCTGAACGACGACAAGATAAGGGATATGGCGCGCGGCCTGTATATCAGCGACAAGGTGGACGTTCTTTACGAGCGCAACGACATCCCCGAGGTCATGGCGATGATGCACATCTTCGTGAAGACCAGCGTCCGCGACGGCCTGTCGATGGCGCTGATAGAGGCCCAGGCCTCAGGCGTGGCCTGCGTGCTGCCGCGGCTGCGCGGCCTCAGCGATTTCACCGTGCACGAGCGCAACGGGCTGCTGGTGGAGCCGGGCAACACCGAAGCCTACGCCCAGTCCATCATCCACCTTATCGAGAACCCGCAGCTGTGCCACACCATCTCAAAGATGGCGTACGACCACGTGAATTTCAATATGTCGGTGCCGGCGGTGGCCAACCTGCTGGAGCGCCTCTACGAGGACGCTATGAATTCCCCCCTCTTGAAACCGCAGAAATAGGCAAGACACGCGAACCCGCGGGTCAGAACTCGCTCCAGTAGCGCCCCCGCTCGTCCCTGTGCAGGCAATCTATGAAAATGGTCCCGAAATCCGGGCTTGCCGGGTCGTTGACGTAGCCCCACCCGCCGTTGTCCTCCGCGCGGAGCGCGGGGGCGTGCCTGACCTGCGACGAAGTCCCGTGCCATTTCAGCTTCAGGTCCATCGGCGCCTCCAGCTGCCCGCCGGCTGTGAGTTCACGGAAATCCTTCGGGGGAGAGCCTTTAGATATTTTGAAAAGGGTCATAGCCACGCGCATGCCCGCCAGTCTGCGCACCGCCTCCGCCGCGTCCATCGAGCTGCTGTAGTAGCGGAGCAGGGCGCCGGCCGCGGCGACGCAGAGGGTGGCTAAAAGTATCAGCGCTTTCTTTTTCATGGTTCGATCCTGATATCAAAAAGCCGGCCCTCAATCCTTGACGGACGCGTAGCCGTTCCTGACGTACCATTCCAGCAGGGCGGCCGTGTTCCGCTTGTCCTCCTGCAGCTGAAGTATCCTGCCTATCACGCCCAGGGCGTAGCCTTCCCCCGTGAAATCATATACATAGATGGAGTTGCCCACGACAGCGGCCGGCCGGTATTTCTCCAGCCAGTACATAAGCTTGGGGTTATGATAATACATCCCGGCCCTGTTCGAGGCCGAGACCGCGAAAAGGATGCGCTCCGCCTCGAACGGTTTCACGAAGTCCCCCTTCCGCTGCACGTCCCCGAACATCGAGACCGGCACGTAGGAGATGCCGTAGGCGTGCGGGTCGGCGTTGCCGAAGTAGGAAAGATAGATCGGCGGCGAGCCGCGCCCGGCGAGGTAGCGCCCGAGCTCCTTCAGCCCCTGCCCGGTATCCAGGTTCGCGTCCGCCAGGTAGCGGAACGCCTGCGTCCTGTCAGGCACCAGCCGGTTGAAGACCGTCAGGTAATCCGGGTAGGCCGACAGCGCCGACCAGGCGTAGCCGGCGGCCAGCAGCCACAAACAGGCCCGGCGCAGCAGCCCGGGCGAGCGGAGCGCTCCGGCAGCGGCCGCGCCTGCGGCCGCGAAGCAGAAAGGGTAGACCGGCAGTATGTGCCGCAGGCCTATCTGCAGCTTGGAGGTGCAGGCCGCGGCCAGCCACAGCGCCGGCGGCAGCAGGAAGAACGCTATCACGGCGGCCCCGCCTCCCGGGGCCCAGGGGCAGGCGGCCAGGTGCGCCCGCCAGCCGCCCGGCGTTCCGCGCGGGGCGTCCGTGAAGCGCTCCAGACAGAGGAAGGCCGCCAGCCCCAGCAGCAGGAGCGTGAGCAGCGGCGTCTTTAAAAGG
>CAZJUL010000372.1:0-3015 GCA_964549095.1 uncultured Elusimicrobiaceae bacterium | reverse complement strand
GAGCGACCTGGTGCTGCTCCTGGCCGAGCCGCGCCTCCCCCCGCCCGATAAAATGTTCTTTTTCGAGAACTTCAGGCAGGTCCGCGCGCCACTCTACCTTATAATGAACAAGGTGGACCTGTGCCCCAAGGATTCGCCGGAGCCGGCCAAGACGGCGGAAACATTCTGCTCTATGCTGACCGTGAAAAAAACCTTCTTCATCTCCGCGCTGACCGGGCTGGGCGTCTCGGCCCTCAGGAAAGAGCTGCTCGAAGCCCTGCCCTCTCACCCGCCCTATTATCCGCAGGACCAGCTTACCGACCGCTGGGAGCGGTTTTACGCCGCCGAGATCATCCGCGAGGAGATCTTCCGGCTCTACTCCGACGAGATCCCCTATTCTTCCGCCGTGGAGATAGAGCTGTTCAAGGAAACGCCCGGCCGCCCCGACCACATAATGGCCGCCGTGCACGTGGCGAAACAAAGCCAGAAGCCCATCCTCATCGGCAAGGGCGGGCGCCAGATAAGGCTGCTGCGCGAGGGCGCCCAGGCCGCGCTCGGGAAATTTTTGGGCCGGGAAGTGCGGCTGGAACTGACGGTAAAGGTGACGGCGGACTGGCAGAACAACGCCGGCTTCCTGCGCGAGATCGGTTTTTATGAAAAGCGCTAGAGCCTGCTTAGGCTTCGCTAGCGTGCTGGGCCTCTACGCCGGCTTTTCCGGGGTGCTGATCTCTCTCCAGTATTTCCTGTTAAAGGCCCTGCTCTACGCGTCTTTCCTCGTCCTGAACGCCGCCCGCGGGCCGGCGCGGCTGTACCGGATAGATCACACCGGCTACGACGCCCTCGGTTTCGCCTTCCTTACGGTGACCAATACGGTTCTGCAGTATTACCTCGCGAGCCTCCTGGCGCACGATCTGAGGGGCTGGGCGGGGTCCGGGCGCTTCCGCGGTGCGAAGCTGGCCGGTCTTTTGGGGATACTTTTCTTTTCCTGCGCGCTGTCGGCCGCCGTTTTCATCAGGCTGTCCGCCGGGTCCAATTTCAGCTCTTACGCGCTGGCCGCGATCCCCCTGGCCCTGTCCTACCTGCTGGGGGCGCTGCCGGGGCTGCTGCAGAAAGAGCAGGAAAATCCTTTCCGCGGTTCAGTTATAAGGATATTCCGGCCGGACTGAGTTCAGGCCCAGACGCCGGGGATAGGGGCGGAGCAGGCGGGGCACGAGCCGGCCTGCCCGGAGAGTTTTACGGAATTTTCCAGCACGGTGAAGCCGCGCCGGCGCACCAGTGCCCTGCCGCAGGACGGGCAGCCGGTATCCTCGGATCCCCTGCCGGGGACATTCCCGGTATAGACATATTTCAGGCCTTTACGCAGCCCCGCCTCCCGTGCTTTTTCAAGCGACGCGGGAGCGGTGGCGGCCCGGTCCGTCATCCGGTAATCCGGGTGGAAGGCCGTGATGTGCCAGGGGATGTCTTTTGAGACGCCGGCGATGAAAGCGGCGATAGCATCCGTCTCCGCCGGGGAATCGTTGAAGCCGGGGATCTGCAGGGTCACTATTTCCAGCCAGAAGCCAAGCTCGTGTATTCGTTTGACGGCGTTCAGCACGTGTTCCAGCTTCCCGCCTATCGTCCTGGAGTAGTTGTCCGGGTTGAAGGTTTTCAGGTCCACCTTGTAGAGGTCCACCAGCGGGCGCAGGTATTGCAGCGCCTCTTCGGTGGCGTAGCCGTTTGAGACGAAACCGCAGCGCAGCCCGGCGGCTTTGGCCCCGGTAAAGATCTCCGCGGCCCATTCGGCGGTTATGAGCGGCTCATTGTAGGTGGAGACTACGATCCTGGCCCCGCTGGTTCGGGCGGCCTCGACGAGCTCCTCCGGACGGACCGCCTCGGTACCCCCGGCGAGCCCCGGCCCGCTCGGGGCCTCCCAGCCGTCCGACGGTTCCGGCTTGTGAAAGCGCGGGGCCTGGGAGGACGGGTAGTTCTGGCAGAAATCGCATTTGAAGTTGCAGCCCAGCATCCCGAAGGAAAGGGTCAGCGCGCCGGGCAATACGTGGAAGAAGGGCTTTTTTTCCACCGGGTCCAGGCCCGTGCCGGCGACATATCCCCGTGGAACTTTCAGGGTCCCCCCGTCGTTGAAGCGCACGCCGCATATCCCGGCGTCTTTATCACGGATCACGCACTTGTGCGCGCAGGCCAGGCAGCGGCAAGCCCCTCCGGGCAGGCGCTCGGCCAGCGCGGCCGGCGCTGAATATTTGCGGAGCTGTTCGGGAAGCGGCATAAGAACGCGTGTTTTCGCTGTTGCAGCGGCCGGCTACGGCGCGCTTACGTTCAGGACCTGGCTCAGTACCGAAAGCCGCAGGTTCCCGTCGCATTCGAAATCCTCGCCGTCCAGGTGGTAGGCCGACCCCGGCCGGCAGGAAAGCTCCACGCTGCGCGCCGTGAAATTGGTGACCATGTCCGTGTTCCTGGGCAGGGTGCCGTTAAAGAGGTCCGGGACGGCCCGCAGAGTCCTTAAAATGCCGGCTTTCTTGACGATGACCACGTTCAGCAGCCCGTCGTCAAGGTAGGCGTCCGGGGCTATGTTGGCCCCCCCGCCGTACTGGCGGCCGTTCAGTATGGCCGTGACCATAGGCGTAAATTCGTAGCGCTTCCCGTTCATTACCAGCACCACCGGGCTGGGCTTATACCCGAAAAACTTGATCGCCCCGTGATAGACGTACGGCAGTATACCCCTGCGCGAGCCGGGCTTGTTGAAGCTGTGGGCTATCTCGGCGTCGAAGCCCACTCCGGCCGCGCAGAAGAAAGGTTTCCCGTTGGCCAGCCCGGCGTCTATTTTGCGGGTGCGCCACCGCAGCAGGCCCTCCAGGGCGGCGCGGATGTCCAGCGGTATGTACAGGTTCCTGGCGAGGCCGTTGCCAGAGCCGCTCGGCAGTATGCCCAGGACCAGGTCCTTGCCGATCAGCGGCTCGGCGGCTTCGCGCAGCGTCCCGTCCCCGCCGGCCACCACCACGTGGGAATAGCCCTCTATGACGGCCTTGCGCGCAAGGGCGG
>CAZJUL010000371.1:0-3017 GCA_964549095.1 uncultured Elusimicrobiaceae bacterium | reverse complement strand
TTTCGAAGTCCGCCGGGTCGTGCGCGGGCGTGACCTTCACCGCGCCGGTGCCGAACTTCATGTCGACTTCGGCGTCGGCTATGACGTGGATGAGCCGGCCGGCGAGCGGCACCCGCAGCTTTTTGCCGACCAGCGCCTTGTACCTGTCGTCTTCTGGGTTCACGGCCACGGCGGTGTCGCCGAGCATTGTCTCGGGCCGGGTGGTGGCCACCGTGAGGCCTTTAGAGCCGTCCTCCAGGGGGTAATGGATATGCCAGAGCTTGGATTTCTCCTCTTCGTACTCCACTTCTATGTCCGAAAGCGCGGTGCCGCAGCGCGTGCACCAGTTTATCATGCGCTCGCCCCGGTAGACATAGCCCTTGTTCCAAAGAGAGCTGAAGGCCTCGAAAACGGAAGCGGCGCGGTCCCCGTCCATGGTAAAGCGCACGTTCTCTTTGCCGGTATCCAGGGCGCAGCCCAGCTTCCTGAGCTGGTTCAGGATGGTGCCGCCGCATTCGCCGTACCAGTTCCACATCCGCTCGATGAATTTTTCCCTGCCCAGGTCTTCCTTGGTCTTGCCCTCGGCCCTGAGCTGTTTCTCCATCACGTTCTGCGTGGCTATGCCGCCGTGGTCGGTGCCGGGCACCCAGTAGGCCTCTTTGCCGGTCATGCGCCCGTAGCGGACCAGCGAGTCCTGCAGGACGTTGTTCAGGGCGTGGCCCATGTGCAGCGCGCCGGTTATGTTGGGCGGGGGGATGACTATGACGAAAGGTTTTTTCGCCTTATCGGCCGAAGAAGTGAAGAGCTTCGCGTTCTGCCAGGAGTCGGACCACTTGTCCTCTACCGGCTTCGGATCGTAAACCTTGGGGAGCATCGTATACCTCTTTAAGATGGAAACAGCGCGCGGACACTAAACGAACTGGCGGAAAACCTCGTTGGACAGATAGAGAGCCGTTTCTTTCAGCTTTATGCGCCTGCCGGAAACTTCAAGGAGCCCCCTGGCGGACAGCGCGCCTATTTCCTCTTTAAATTCTATAAATATATCGTCCGGCAATACAATTCCGTCCGTTTTGCGCAGACCGAGCCATATCCGTTCGGCTCTGCGCTGGCGGGGCGTCAGGGTTTCGGAATTCGCCCGTTCCGGTCCGCGCGGCCCGCCGGCGGTCTTTATATAGACACCGGGATCGGGGATATTGTTCCAGCGCCTGCCGGCCTCGTGCGAAGCCGCCGCGGCGCCCAGCCCGATATAGTCGCCCTGCTCCCAGTAATTCAGGTTGTGCAGGGATTCTTTTCCGGGCCTGGCGAAGTTGGAGATCTCGTAATGCCTGAAACCTGCCTTTTTAAGTACGGGCAGGGCCGCTTCGTACATCTCGGCCGCCTTGTCCGGCTCTTCCGCGACGCCCCACCGCGCAAAGACGGTCCCTTCGTGCACCTCAAGGGCGTAGAACGAGATATGCTCTGGCTCCAGCTCCAGGGCCGCCTGCAGGCTGCGGCTGAAGTCGCCGCGGCTCTGTCCCGGCAGGCCGGTCATCAGGTCTATGTTGATGTTGTCGAAGCCGGCCCGCCTTAAACAGGCGAAGGCCTTCAGGAAATCCGCGAAAAGCGCCGGCCGCCCCAGCTTTTTGAGCAGCCGGTCCTGCGAGGCCTGCAGGCCGAGGCTCACCCTGTTCACGCCGGCGGCCCTGAGCAGGTTGGCTTTGGTGTGCGTGACGCTTTCCGGGTTGGCCTCGATGGTCGCTTCCTTAAAGCCGTTAACCGGGCTGAAATTGCGTTTGATGATGGAGAACAGCCGGGTAAGGTCCGCCGGGGAAAGCAGGCTGGGGGTGCCTCCGCCTATGTAAAGGGTGTCTGTGCCGCTTCCCGCGCGCAGCCGGGCTTCCCTGCCCAGCGCTTCCAGGTAGGCCGGTATCATATTCTCCCGGCCGGCGCTGGACGCGAAATCGCAGTAATGGCACCTGCTTTTGCAGAAAGGGATGTGTATGTACAGGCCGGGCATAGCTATATTATAACCCGAAAGACGCGGTGAAAACCGGGCCCTCGCGGATGCCGTGCGCACGCCGAAAAAAAAGAGCGGCCGATAAACGGCCGCCCTCTTTTTTGCGCCGGAGTCCTTAATTCTGGCTCTTCTTCACGAACATGGAGATCAGGTCCACCGGCACGGGGAAGATGATGGTGGAGTTCTTCTCTATGGAGATCTCGGACAGCGTCTGCAGGTAGCGCAGCTGTATGGCCACGGGCTGGGTGTTCATGATCTGCGCCGCGTCGGCCAGTTTCTGCGAGGCCTGGAATTCGCCTTCCGCGTGTATGACCTTGGCCCGCCTTTCGCGTTCGGCTTCGGCCTGTTTCGCTATGGCACGCTGCATTTCCTGCGGCAGGTCCACGTTCTTAACCTCTACGCTGGAGATCTTGATGCCCCAGGGCTCGGTGTGCTGGTCCAGTATCTCCTGGAGGTTCTTGTTGATCTTGTCGCGGTTCGCTAGCAGGTCGTCCAGCTCCTGCTGGCCGAGCACGCTGCGCAGCGTGGTCTGGGCCAGCTGGCTGGTGGCGTACATGTAATTCTCCACGTTCAGCACCGCGGTCTGCGGGTTCACGACGCGGAAATAAATGACGGCGTTGACCTTTACCGAGATGTTGTCGCGGGTGATCACGTCCTGCGGCGGAACGTCCATCACGACCACGCGGGTGCTCATCCTGAACACCTGCTGTATGCCGGGTATTATGAAGATGAGGCCCGGGCCCTTTACGCCGGTGAACCGGCCGAGCGTCAGCACCACGCCGCGCTCGTATTCATTGAGCACCTTGATGCTGGTGAAAACTATTACGATGACTATTATTACCAACGGGGTCATTCCTAGCATTTAATTCTCCTCCGGGTAAGCTTGATTTCCCGCCGGGCGGGACAGGCTGCGTCGCTTTAAGTCTAGCAAAATATGGCCTCCGCCTCAATCGGCGCGGTTTTAGGGGCCTGCGCGGGGTTGACGGGCCGCCCGTGTCAAATCAATTAAAGATGTTACCCAAGGGGACAGTCCTCGGCCACG
>CAZJUL010000370.1:0-3027 GCA_964549095.1 uncultured Elusimicrobiaceae bacterium | reverse complement strand
ATCTTTAACTGCAGGATTCAGGTTAAAAAAGCGATCACCGCCTTCGCAGTCCTGCTGCTGCTCGCCTCCGGCGCCCGGTGCCAGCCCCCAAAAAAGAAAGAGCCGGCCAGGCCCGCTCCCAAGGCCAAGCTGGAAATAACCAAGCCGGAGCCCAAGACCAAGGAAGAACTCCTGCAGCCGCTGCAGACCCCCGCCACCGCCTACCAGGAGAACCTGCTGTCCCGGATACTTACCGCGGTCTCCATAAATACGCCGGCCGGGCCGATCATTCTTCTTCCCGTCGCGGACTCGAACAAGGACATGGGGCCGAGCTACGGTATAATGCCCATCATCCCGCTCCGGGACAGGGAAACCAAGGTGATCAAATCGGTGATAGTCCCTTCGGTCAACTACAACCGCTACCTCGGGGGAACGCTGACCTACCGCCACTATATCTTCCCCGACGAAAAGAGGTATTTCATCCTGCGTGCCTCGCTCTCGCGGGAAGTGGAGCGGGAATTCATAACCTATTACTACACCCCGCGGCTTTTCGGTTCGGATATCCGGTTCAGCTGCGAGGCCAAGAACTGGGTGACCGGCAAGCCCTCCTTCTACGGCTACGGCGACCTCTCCGACAAAAAGGACCGCGCCAACTACGCGCTCAACATGACCGGCGGGGAATTCGTGGCGGACTTCCCGGTGATAAAGCACCTGTTCCTGAACCTGTACAACTCCTATTACATAAAAAAGGCGGGGGAAGGGCCGGTGAACACGGCCACCGTCCGCAGCGAGTTCCCGGCCGATTACGCGGCGGCCTCCGAAAGGAAAATATTCTTCACCAACCAGTTCGCGCTGGTCTACGACGACACCGACCATCCCTTCCTGCCCAAGATAGGCACCTACGCCAGCGCAGCCGTGAACTATTCCGCCAGGCGGCTGGGCTCGGATTTCAACTACAGGACCTACTCCTTCCAGCTCAAGCACTACTATAATTATAAGGAAGAGGGGCGCTTCGTGACCGCGGTGCATTACCTGCTGCAGTTCCAGCGCGGGGACGACCTGCCCTTCTACGCCAGGCCCCAGCTCGGCGAAAGCACCGGCCTGCGGGTGGCCGGCGACGGGCGGTTCGTGGACCGCGGCAAGGTGGTGATGAACATAGAGGAGCGCATCACGCTGACCCGGTCGCCGTTCATGAAGTTCATCAGCGAGACCGAGATAGCGCCTTTTCTCGACGTGGGCACGGTCTTCGACAAGCCTTCGGATTTCAGCGCCCGCAAGCTGAAGTACGGGCCGGGCGTAGCCGTTCGCCTGGTTATCCGGCCGCAGGTGGTAGGCACCGGCGAATTCTGCTTCGGCTCCGAAGGCACCAACGCCATCATCAAAGTGGGCTACCCGTTCTGATCGTTGGCTGGTGGCTGCTGAGTACCGCCGATAAAACCGGGCTCAGGGAAGCGGAGGGGGAATTTTGTGAGGGATGGTTTCCGGCCCGCCCGGCAGGGGCTCTGTCGCGGCGGGAACCGTCACTTCGAATATCTCCACCGAATTTCCGCCGGCGCCGTCTATCCCCTGCGAGGTCACCCACAGGTATCTGCCGTCGGGGCTTATGTCCAGGCCGACGGGGAAAGAATCCACCGTGACGCGGGCGACCGCCGTCATTTCCGAAGCGTCCACCACCACCACCTGCGAATCGCCGTTCAGCGCCGCGAAAAGCCATCTGCCGTCGGGCGACAGTTTCATTGACCGCGGGAGACCGCCCACTACCGCCGCTGCGGTGGACACATCGGCGGCCGAACCGCCGGAGAGGGCCGCCCCTGTCACCTGCGCCGTTCCGGCGCGGATCACGGCGCCCGCGTTGCCGGCGCTGATATAAAGCCACCGCCCGTCGGGGGAAACCACCAGGTCGCGCGGCTTGCCGCCCAGGCGCACGCGGCCCAGCAGCGCGGGCCCGCCCGGGGCGCGCGCGTCTATTACGGCCACGCCGCCGTCCCCGCCCATACATCCCGCGAAAAGCGTCGCCCCGTCCGGCGTCCAGGCCAGGCCCCTGACGCACAGGCCGCACTCCCGGTCGCGGTTCACCGCCCCCGAACCCGCGGGCGGCTCGCGCGGGCCGACGGCGACTACCGCCGCCGGGAAGAACCCGGCGGGTTCCGAAGAAGAGATGTCTATGAGCCCCACGCTGTTGTCGCCCCAGTGGGCCAGCGCCAGGTAGCGCCCGTCGGGGGAGGCCGCGGCGTTCTTGGCTATGGGCCCGGCCGGCAGCACGCGCGCTATCGTATCGGTCCTGGTGTCCACCACCGCCGCCGCCGAGGGCTGCGTGCCGTCCAGGTCGAAGCTGCGCCGGTAATACGGTATCCAGAGGAAGCGCCCCCCGTGGCTGAATTCGCTTTCTACCGGCTTCCCTTTGAATACATTCGGGCCTTCCGGGGGGAGGTCCGCGGAGAACGCGGCGCCGAACCACGGGGCGGTGCTGGCGAACAGTTCCGCCTGCCGCCGGCCGAACGAATGGAGTATCACGCCGCGCTTCGCGAAAGAGCGCGCGTCGTAGATCACGGTGCGCCAGCCTTCCAGCGAATTCACGTACGCCCTGGCCCCGTCGGAGGAGAGGCGCACGGATTTAGGGGAATCTATGTCCGGGTCGTAAACGTCGGCCGCGGCCGTGGCGCTGGAATTATAGCGCTGGAAGCGCGCCGCCAGGCGCAGGCTGACCGGCGCGTTGCCGGGAACGGACTTCGCGCCTATTTCCACGCGGATGGCCGCGCGGGCCCGGCGGTCCAGGAAATCCTTCCAGGAGCGGCGGGCCGCAGTAAGGCGCTCCGCCAATTGCGCGTCGTCCGGCCGCGCGGGGGCCAGCTCTTCCCAGGCCAGCACGGCGTCTTCCCATTCACGCAGCGCGGCGTGGGCCCGGCCTCTCCCGTCCAGGCATTCCGCCCGCCCGGGGTCCAGCACAAGGCAGCGGTGGAATTCCCGCACCGCGGCCGCGGCCTGTCCGCGCCTGAGCCGGTCGTTCCCGCCCTCCAGCGCGGTATCCGCGCGCGGGTCGCGGGGGGG
>CAZJUL010000369.1:0-3049 GCA_964549095.1 uncultured Elusimicrobiaceae bacterium | reverse complement strand
CCGAGCGCGTCCATAAGCCCGGTTTTCCTTTCCATATGCTCTACTACGCAGGCCGCCGCCGCGCGGAGCAGTTCCTCTCCCCCCAGCTTTGAGCCCCGGATGGATTCCGGCGCGGCGATAAAAGCGTTCATCAGGTCGGCGCGGACCGCCGCCAGCAGGGCAGCTTTGCCGGGATAATACAGGAAAAGCGTGCCTTTGGCTACGCCGGCTTCTTTGGCTATCCTGTCCATGGTCGCCGTTGCGGGGTCAGAGGCCGCCAAAACCCTGCGCGCGGCCCCGAGTATTGTCTGCTGTTTCAGGTTCCTGTCCTTCATTTTGTCCGCCTTCCGGTGAAATTATGACTGACCGGTCAGTCATAATTGTAGCAAATTCTGAAAATGGGGACAGGCTACTTTATTTTAAAAAAGTAGCCTGTCCCCATTAATTCTTATATAGGTCTTTGGGCCTATGGCCTTATGGGTCCTTTGGTCCTTGCCCAATAGGCCAAATCCTGTAAAATATACTTGATTTTAGTCAACTCTTACATGGCCGGAGGGATAGTGAGATTTATCCAGGTCCTGCTTGTAGCGATCTCGTTATTGAGCGTATACGCGCCGATGTCACGCGCCGAAGGCGGCGACTTACCGTCGGCAGTGGATTCGCTCAGGGCTTCTTTCCCCTCCGCCTCCCTCGACGCGGTACCGGCTTTGCCGGCCCCCGCTGGCGCGCCCGACAGGGAACTTTCGGGCGAAGAGCTGTTCCAGTCCCTGCATGAGGCGCTGAACTCCAGGAACGTCGATATGGCATCGATCCCCGGCTACAAGCAGGCGAAAGCTTTCATGTACTCCAAAGCCGACAATGTCGGCTGCGGCGGCGGCGCCGGAATAATAACTTTCTATTCGCAGGTCTGCGCCGAAGGCTCCAGCGACAACGGGAACGATTACGACGAGCAGGGCGATGAGAACAAGGACGGAGTGGTGGACAAGATAGTGAACGCGGAACATCTCTGGCCCCAGAGCTATTTCAACAGCGCTTCGCCGATGGTGGCGGACATTCACCAGCTGGCTTCCACTTTCGAAACGCCTAACGGCCGCCGGGGCAGCTACAAATTCGCAATGGTCTCCAAGGCCAGCTACAGCACTTCCAGCGGTTCCAAGCTGGGGTCCAACGGCTTCGAACCGACGGACGCGGTCAAAGGCAACGTCGCCCGCGCCATGCTCTACTTCGTGACGCGCTACTATAACAAGAGCATACGCCAGGGCATGAATTACGGCGATTTCTGGACCAGCAATGTGCCGATGTTCCTTGAGTGGAACCGCCAGGACCCGCCCGACGCCGCCGAGAAGCGCCGCAACGACCTGGTGGAAGGCTTCCAGGGCAACCGCAACCCCTTCATAGACGATCCCTCCCTCGCCGAAAAGATCGGCCAGAAAGTCTTCCAGTCGCATTAATTCGCGCGGCAGCGACGAACGAAAAGGCCCCGTAAGGGGCCTTTCGCTTTTCCGCCTGGAAAAGGGGACGTAGATGATTAAATGACTAAAGGACGTTAGTCATCAGCGTCCCGCAGTACCTGGTGTTTGGCGACCGTGATCCGCCGCGGTTTCCCGAATTTCCCCTCAAAATCCAGCAGGTCCACGTAGGAGACCCGCATCCAGAACTCCCCGGGCGGCAGGAGTTTGTCGAGTTCCACGGCGTCCAGGACATCGAAGCTCCTGTCCATTATGAGCGATGAGAAATCCGGGTCGCGGGATATCTGCACGTGATAACGTCGCACAGGGCTGCCGGGTGGTATGGCCGGCAGGGCGGACCCGGCGTCGACGGCCGCTTCCAGCCGTACGGGATCTGACGGCGGCATTCCGGGCCTGATCTCCACGGCGAAATCCTCGCGCACCACGACTTCGCGGCCTCCGGCCCTCACCGCGGCGCTGCCCTTCCGGACCCTTACCCGCGTATTCAGGTCCTTGTCGACGCTGGCGTCGAAACGCGTGTCTTCCGTCCTTGGTATCACCAGCGCCGAATTCGTCATTACGGTCGCGTGCGTACCGCGTATCTCTCCCGAGTGGAGCTCGATGTCAGCCTCCGGGGCGGATCTGGGCTGCGGGGAGATAACGACCAGCGACCCGGGCAGGACCGTCAGGCCCGTGTCCGTGTCCGCTTCCAGCGTGAAACTTATCTCCGCCCGGCCCGTCGGCCCGGTGCGCAGCCGGTCCCCTCTGTAGAGCGCCATGTCCGCGGCGGCGCGGCGCCAGTCCACACTGCCGCGTTTCCTGAAAAGGACCAGGCCCGCAGCGGACGCCAGCTTTGCCGCTCGGTATTCCTCTTTTACGAGGAGCACCGGCACCTTCAGCGCCATCCCCGGCAGTATCAGGTCCGCGTCCCGGGTCGGAAGGCGGTTATACTTGAGGAGTTCGTTCCATTTCGACGGGTCTTTAAGGTAACGGCCGGCGATGCTCCAGAGGGTGTCTCCGGGCTTCACGACGATATCCTGAAGCTCTTCCGCCGACGCGGAGGCGAGCAGCAGGACCGACAATACCAGTGGACCAAGCGTTTTTCCCATATTCAGCCGCCGGGCACACACCGCGCGGTCACCGGCTGAGTATAGTCTATGTTAAGGAAGCAAACAAAAAGACAGGAAATCCCCAAATCTACCGCAAATCCGTCCGCCGGAGAATGTAAGAAAGGTAAGGACGCTGATGAGTAAATGATCTTTTTCGGTAATTGAGTCAGTCATTTAGTCATCAGCTTCCCCATTACCCCGGGCGGCGGCGATATGATATTATTAGCGTAGCCATGGCGCTAAAACTTTCCGTCATCATACCCTGCCTGAACGAGGCCGCTAACCTGCCCCGCTACGAAAAAGAACTGTTCGGCCCGCTGGACGAAAGCGGGGCGGATTACGAAGTCCTCTTCGCGGACGGCGGCAGCGCGGACGGGACCGCGGAGGGACTGGCCGCGCTGGCCCGGAAGCGCCCGGAGCTCAAGGTCCTGGCCATCCCGCCCGGCGCCGGCCTGGGCGGCGCGGTTGCGGAGGCCATAAAAGCGGCCGCCGGGGAGTTCATCGCCGTGCTGG
>CAZJUL010000368.1:1219-3063 GCA_964549095.1 uncultured Elusimicrobiaceae bacterium | reverse complement strand
GCTTTCCCCGGTTTTTGCTATCCTATAATCGCTATGTTCCCCGCTTGGTTCATGTCTTCAAGATGGCTGAAAGCCGCCCTGCCGGCGCTGCTGGCCGCGGTCTTCTGCCTTATCAATTATTATTCTTCGTTCGACGCCGCGAGGGCCGCGGCGGAATACCTGAGGTTCCCGGCCGGGAGCGCCCTGCTGGCCGGTATTCCCGGGGGGGACGTGGCCTGGAACATGCCGCTTTACCCGGTTTTTCTGGCTTTGGTGATGAATCTCCGTCCCGACCCGGCGTTGCTTTTTATCGTCAGCCGCCTTGTTATCTACGCCCTGGTATTTTCCGCCGGCTTCCTGCTGCGCGGTTATCGCGGCGGGGTGGTTTCCCTGGTCACGGCCTGCCTGGCCGAGGTCGCTTCGGGCTATGTCTACGACGCCGAGCAGTCTTTTTACGCTGTTTTCCTGCTGCTGGCCCTTTCATTGCTGCTGATAAAACGCCGCGGGGATACGCTGCGGAACAGCGCGCTTGCGGGCGTGGCCGTCGGCGCCACGATGCTGGTGCGCGCCCCGCTTTTCCTTTTTCCGCCGGTGTTCGCTCTTTGCGACATCGCCAGGGGCGGTGCGGGTATCGGCGCGCTTTTACGCAGGGCGCTGGTATTCCTGGCAGCGGCCTATGTCCTGCTCCTTCCGTGGGGTTTCCTGAACAAGTCCGTAACCGGGAAATTCACCCTCATAGAAAGCGGCAGGGCGGCTTCCAACCTGATAACCGGCGCCAAAGGGGCGGTTTATACAATGGAGGGAGATTCCCGCCGCCTGGCGGGCCTGGAGGGGGCCGGTGGGGCATTTTCCTATTTCGCGGGCGAAGTGTCCAAAGCCCCCGGCGACTTCCTGCTGACGGCGCTGAAACGCCTGTGGCATATTTTCCTTTTCGCGCCGCCGCTCTTCGCCCTCTTCCTGGCGGCGCTGTTTCTGTGCCGGGAGCCGGACCGCCTGCGGCTCTTCTGCCTGCCCGTGTATTTCCTGCTGGTACATTCGCTGTTGTCCGTGGAAGAACGGTACTTCTACCCGCTGCTTTACGTATTGCCCCCGCTTATAGCCGGGGGATTGATCCCAAAACCCCGGGAAGACTCTCCCGCGGAGATTGGCGCAGCCGGCCGGGTCGTTTTCGCGGTTTTCGCACTCTCTTTATGTTTCGTCTTTTTCGCGGAGGCGCTTGTGGTGGCTTATCCGGGCCGCGCCGCGCGTAACGGTTCGGGCGAAGTGGCGTTCGCAAAGGCGCTGGACCGCTGGCCGCGGGACGCGCACCTGCGCGGGCTTAAGTGCCGTCTGCTCTGGGCCCGGGGCGACGACGGCGGGTTCAGGTCCTGCCTTGCCGGCAGCGCGCAAGCCGGCGACAAGGCCGCCGGCTATTTCCTGGCCGTCTCCTCTTCACCGGTTCCGGCCGCCGTCCAGCCGCCGGCCGGGAGCGAAATGGAAGGCCTGGTTTTACGGCTGCTGCGCGAACTGGAGCTGGGCGACCGCGCCGCCGCCGCGGTTTCTTTAAAAGAGGCCTTCACCGTGTACGGCACCGCCCGCAATATGCTGCGCGGTACGCCATACGAAAAAGACAAAGAGATAGCCGCCCTTATCGGGAAAGACTCGGGCGGTTTTTTCGACAGGCACGTTTACAGGATGCTGCTTTACTGGCCGCCCGAGCGGATGGGGAAGATCCTCGGAGAACTTGAGAAGGTCTCGGCTTTCGGCGGGCGGCTGAAGCGCCTGCAGGAACTGGCCCGGGACGCTAAAGACCATAAGAGCGGGTTGCCGCTGAGGGGATGGCTATCCGTCGATATTTTCGGCCTGCCATTCGGAGAGCGCGGCCG
>CAZJUL010000368.1:0-1209 GCA_964549095.1 uncultured Elusimicrobiaceae bacterium | reverse complement strand
TTGAATTCCGGCAGCCCCGAAGTTTTCATGAACCTCTGCTCGCTGCGCGTACGGCAGGGCCGGACGGAGGAGGCTCTGGAGGCCTGCCGGCTGGCCGCCGAAGCGGTTTACCTGAACCCGGAGAACCGCCTGCCCGCTTACGAGGCGCTGGCCGCCGCCGCGCTCCTGGAGCGGCACAGGCTCCTCATCGGGGCGGGGCGCGTGGCGGAGGCCGAAGAAGCCCTGCGGCTGGCGCAAAAGAACGCGCCCGCCGGGGCGGGCGCGGCTCTTCCTGACAGAGACGGCGGAACTAAGTAGCCTTCATTTTTCCGCCAGCTGGAAATGTTCCCTGGGATGCATGCAGCCCGGGCACGATTCGGGCGCCAGGTCTCCCTCGACTACCTGGCCGCAGTTGATGCAGCGCCACTTCAGCTTGGAGTTCTTTTTGGCCTCGGCAAGCTCCGCGCTCTTCTTCTGGCAGGCGGCCAGGAGCTCGGAGTCCCTCGGGGACATCTTGTCCGCGTAGAACTGTTTCTTCAACGAGCAGGCTTTCCCGCAGTTCTCGTGATCGTTCACCTTGAAGAGCGCCTCGGCCAGGGAGGAATAGGCGGCCGGGGTCAATTTTGCCGCGAACAGCATTTCCGGCCTGCCGGCTTTAATGAAGATCTCCGCGAAGGTGTCGAATTCCGCCGGCGATCTGAACTCGTCCAGCAGCCTGCCCGAGCGCAGCATGGTGAACGCCAGCTTGTGGTTGCCCTCCTGGACTATCGTGCTCGCGTAGGAAAGCAGGTACTCGTACGGCAGGTTTTCCTTCGGCAGGTCGCTGAGGGCCTGCAGCCCGCGGAAAAGCTCCATCATCTCCACGCGCGGGAGCTTCTTCGGATCTCCGCCTACGGCTTTGTAGTCGTTGTAGTACTTCATGGCCCTTTCGTAGTTGCCCGACAGCGTTTCGTTCCGTATTTCCAGGGGGAGCGTCGCGCGCAGCTTAGCCTTCTTCCTGGCCTTGCCGAAGACCAGTATTATGACCAGCAGCACTGCAAGTCCCGCCCCTCCCTGCAGGCCCAGCTTGATGTTCCGCTGCCATTCTTCCTCTTTCTGTTTCAGGGCGGCCTTCGCCTCGGCGAGTTTCTTTTCGCAGGCCTCCGTGGATTTGAAGGAGAGCGCCTGGGTGAATTCGGTCACGGCCTTGGTAAGGTTGTCTTTTGTGGGTTTGGAGAGAAGCTCGTTGCC
>CAZJUL010000367.1:867-3079 GCA_964549095.1 uncultured Elusimicrobiaceae bacterium | reverse complement strand
CTGCTCCGACGGCTTGCCGGTGCTCTTCCCGAAGCCGCGGTAATCCATGATCAGGCTGGAATAGCCCAGGCGGTTGAACATTTCCAGGTACTCCATGCGGCCGGCTATGTTCCCGGCGTTGCCGTGGAAGATGACGACCGCACCGCGCTCTTCCCCGGCCGGCACCCACCAGGCCGAAAGTTTTTCCCCGTCCGCCGTGGCCAGTTCCACCGCTTCATACTCCAGCCCGCGGTCCTTGGGCGTGCCCGGGTTCGAGCGCCCCAGCTGCGGATAGTAGATCAGCCGCGGCTGCAGGGCGTAGACCGCCCCGACCACCAGGCCGTAGCCCAGGGCCAGGACCAGCAGGAAATTAACGAGGATGTTCACTTTCAAGATAAGGCCTTCGTCCGGGCTCTATTTCGCCATCTCCACTATATAGGCCACGCCCAGCCTGGCGAACTTCACGGCGTGCTCGGCGCGCCCGCCCGTCTGCGCCAGCGTGTCGTTGGCCGAATGGATGGCCGGGTTGTAATCGGCGAACGTGGACTCGAAAGGCAGGGAGGCGGCGAAGCCGTTCCGCGTCCACGAGGCGTGGTCGGAGCAGCCGTAGCCGCACTTGGTGGTTCCCCAGGTGTAGTCCGTGTAGGTCGAGATCAGCTTGCCGATGAAAGCGTTCTGCTCCGCGCTGGTATTGTCCGACACGAAATAGATGTCCGCCGGGGAGCCCTTGTAGTTGGCCATGTCCAGGTTCAGCATGCCCTGCACCGCCACGCCGTCTTTCTTGAAGGCGGCGGCTATCTCACCGGAACCGCGCAGGCCGGCTTCTTCCGCCGCGAAGGCTATGAACTTCAGCGTCTGCGCCGGCTTGTGGCCCGAGGCCGCCAGCACCCGGATGAGCTCTTCCGTCACCGCTATCCCGGAGGCGTTGTCGTCCGCGCCGGGCGCGGGACTGTCGCTGCCGCCGGCCGTGGAATCGAGGTGCCCGCCGACCACCACCACCTTGTCGGGCTCGGTGGTCCCGCGTACCGTCAGTATCACCGATTCCTGCGGGAACGCCGCGTGCTTGAAAGTTGTTACGGACATGTCCGGGCGGCCGGCCGCCAGTTCCTTCCAATGCCCGGCCAGCCATTTTGAGGATTCTATGCCGGTCGCGCTGCGGTAGTACCTGTTCTTAAAAGAGGCCAGGGAACTTATTGCGGCGACGACGGGCTCTTCTTTCACCAGCTTCAGCAGCGCCTTCACTACGGGGCCCTGGTCTATGGTGAAAGCTTTTGCCGCCGCGGCCGGCGGTTCGGAGAGGTCCTGCAGGGCGGCTTCAAGGGTGTCGTGCGCGAAGAAGCCGGGCGAGCGGCGGAACGTGCGCTGCATGCCTTCGGAAATCTGGTCCACTTCGGAGAGTTTCATTTCGTAAATGGCGACCTTGTCGTTCTGGGCGGCCGGCGCGCGCTTGAAGAGCGCGCCGTCAAGCGCGGCCACGTCGGGCCGCGCCATGCTTATCCAGACGCTGTCGCCGGCGCCGTCAGGCGTGGTCGCGGCGGGTACGGGCAGCTCGGCGGCCCGCTGTACTACCGGGGGCAGGCCGGCGCTTCGGTCGAAGTCCCAGGAAGGGGCCCCGGCGTGCGCGGCGCATAAGAAGAGCGGAGCCGCCAGTAAAAAGGAAAGAAAAGTGCGCATAAAAACCTCCGTAATATATAGATTCATTATAGCATAGGCGGAAAGCCGGCCGACGCCATTCAAGCCAGCGTCCCGTCCTCCAGCCGCCGCAGCCCGCGCGGGTTGGCCTCGCGCAGCTCTTCCGGGAGCCCCGCTTCCGGGAAGCCCTGGAAGCAGACCGGGCGCGCGAACCTGTAAATGGCCGCCGTCCCCACGCTGGTGAAAAAGCTGTGCGTCGCGGCCGGGTAAGGTCCGCCGTGGTGCAGGCTGTGGCAGGGCTCCAGCCCCGTCGGGTAGCCGTTGAAAACTATGCGCCCCGCCCTGCGCTCCAGCGCGCGGAGCAGCGCGCCGTGCCCGAGCAGTTCCTGTTCCGTGCCGTGTATGGTGGCGGTCAGGCTGCCCGGCATGCGGCGGGCGATGTCCAGCATCTGCTTTGTATCCCGGCAGCGCAGGATTATCGTCGCCGGGCCGAAGACTTCCTCGTACAGCTCCGGCCGGCGTTCCAGCAGGGCGGCGTCCGCCGTGAACACCTTGCACGCCGCCATCTTCTGGGCGCCCCGCGGCGCGGCGGCGGCGCAGG
>CAZJUL010000367.1:0-857 GCA_964549095.1 uncultured Elusimicrobiaceae bacterium | reverse complement strand
AGGCCGCCAGCTTCACGCCGTGGATGGAGGCCAGGCGCTCCGTGCCGCAGTCGTACGCTTCCTGTATCCCGGCGTGCAGCATAGTCGCCGGCGGTACGCGCGCAGCGTGCGCGCATACGGCTTCGAGCAGCTTTTCGAATGAAGGCCCGTCCGCGGCCAGGACCAGGCCCGGATTGGTGCAGTACTGCCCTGCGCCCAGGTTCAGGGATCTTACAAAGCCGGCGGCTATCTCCCCGGCGCGCTCTTCGGCGGCGCCCGGCAGAATGAAGACCGGGTTCACGCTGCCCATCTCGGCATAAACCGGTATGGGCGCGGGCCGGGCCGCGGCCGCGTCGAACAGCGCCCTGCCGCCTTTAAGCGAGCCGGTAAAGGCCACGGCCGCGGTGAGCGGGTGGCGCACCAGGGCCAGCCCTGCCTCGTGGCCGGAGGCCTGCAGCAGGGAGAACATTCCCGGCGGCAGTCCGGCGCGGTCTATGGCGGAAGTGATGGCGCGGGCCGTCAGCTCGCAGGTTTCCGGGTGGGCGGGATGGCCCTTCGCCACGACCGGGCAGCGCGCGGCGAAGGCGGCCACCGTATCCGTGCCGGCCACCGAGATGGCCAGCGGGAAATTGCTGGCGCCGAAAACGGCCACGGGCCCGATCCCCCTGAACAGGGTGCGGATGTCCGGCTTGGGCAGCGGCTTGCGACCCGGGACGGCGCGGTCTATGCGGGCCTGCACCCAGGAGCCTTCGCTGACCAGGTCGGCGAAGGACCGGGCCTGGTTCGCTGTGCGGGCCAGCTCACCGCGCAGGCGGTCCAGCGGCAGCGCCGTTTCAAGGTGCGCCCGCCCGATTATCTCGTCGCCCGCCGCCGTCAGC
>CAZJUL010000366.1:0-3096 GCA_964549095.1 uncultured Elusimicrobiaceae bacterium | reverse complement strand
AGCAGCTTCCAGAGGAAGCCTCCTCCCGCGCCGGCCTCCAGGACCGACGACGAGCCCGTGAAGCCCGCTTCGCCGAGCAGCACCCGCTGTATTTCCGCGGCCATCGACGGGACCCGGCCGGCCAGCGTCCTTTTAGCTTCAAGGCTCAGGAAGTTCCATTGAAAATACGCGGCGTCCCGGGACCGGAAACCCAGCACTTCGTGCAGGAGATTCCTGTCTTCGTATTTTACGAAACCGGTTTCGGCCTTGATCAAAAGGAAGACCAGCATCGTCAGCCCGCTCAGCGGGAGGACCAGCGGCACCAGGCGGGGGAAGAGGAGGGCGAGCAGCGCGAGCGCGCACTGGACCGCAGCGGCGATATCGCTCTTGACCCTGCCGGAACCGGCGCCCAGGCCGTAAGAAGGCCCGTGCATTACCACCAGGCCGGCCAGGAGCTTGTCCTCTTCGGGGTCACCGGGCTCTTTCTCCAGCAGCAGTTCCGGCACGGAAAACGGGTTCCAAAGCGAGCCGCGGACAGTACTGCGGAAACCGAGGAAGGCGGCTTCGGCCGCGTGCCGGCGAAGATGCTCCCGCTTCTGCACGAAAAGGAACGCGGCCGCGCAGGCCGCCCCCATCGCCGCGGCGATGCAGCTTTTGGCTGACAGGCCCAGCCCCATCGGCAGGATAAGGAAAAACGGGCCGGAAAGGATAAAGGCGTCCGGCAGGCCGGCGCGCCACAGTCCGGAGCACCAGGTTTCCCTGATGATGAAAGGCGGAAGGGAGTTGGTATCTTCAGGCATCTTTTTGCCGGGCTCCGACGCGGCTTTACCGCCTGACGGGAACCGGCCCGGCAATAAGGCCGCGGCACCGTGCCGTACAGGTCAGTTCTTCTGCATCCGCCCGAGATAGAACGCGGCCTGCTGGTGGGAGGGATTAAGTTCCAGCGTGGCTTTCAGCTCCCGGTAAACGCGGTTCTTGTCCGTGTTCCAGTAAAGGATCGCCGTGTTGAAATGCGCCTCCGCCAGCTTCGGATTGCATTCCAGGGCGCGCGTATAGGCGTTCTCGGCGCCGGCCGGGTTGCCCGTCTTTTCCAGAGCTACGCCGTAATTAAGCCAGGCATAAGCGGCCGAGCGCGCCACGCCTTCCTTCAGGGCGGGCAGGGAATAATACCTGTCGGCCAGGTAGGACAGGCGGGCGTAAGACCGGGCAGAGCGCTCGAAATACGCCGCGGCCTTCGGCCAGTCGCCGGACCTGGAATAATAAAACCCGGCGTAGAGCGGCCCGTCGGCCACTTCTTCGTCCATTATCCGGGCCAGCTCCAGCCGCTCCGGGTCGCCGGCGGAAAGGGCGTTCCCGGCGTTGAGGTAGGCCGCGGCCGACACTACGCTCTGCGCGTAAGAGGTGCCCAGGTCGCGGCCGAAGAAATCGTTATACTCCGACCCCAGCCACCTGAAATTCAGGGCCCACCACAGGTCGCGGTACGGCCCGGAAGGGTAGACCGCGTTCAATATGCCCCTCGGCATGGCCGGCGTTTCCTTGGGCAGTTCCGCGTCCATGCTGGCGTAAGCGCCGGGATTGTTTTTAGCGAAATCCTTCCACTCGGCCTCTTCGCCGCCGTTCAGGTTGGACAGCTTCAGGTCCGGCCGCCACAGCGCTTTCGAATTGCGGAACCACGGCGAGCCGCTCAGCCCCTGGGGCACCAGCTTCAGGTCCGGGCGCTCGCCGCGCACCGTCTGCAGGTACCACAGGGTGAAGATCTGCACGTCCTTCTTGGCCACCAGCGCCGAGCCGGGCGGGGCGCTGCGCATCGCGTCCCTGGCCCAGTCCTCCGCCGCGAAAAGGGTGCGGCGGTTCGCGCGGGGGAGATTCTGGTAGGCGGCCAGCCCCAGGGCCGCCGCGGCGGCCAGCGCGGCGCCGTAACGGAATCCGGGCGCCCGTTCAAGCGCCCAGCCCAGTCCCGCGGCCGCCCAGAGCAGCACGGCCAGGTCGGGCATAAGGTAATTCGGCTCCACTATGGCCAGCGCGTGGGGATTGGGCGGCATGTTGGCCATGAAAAGGAAGATCATCCCGGCGAAGGCGAACAGCGCCAGCGTGAAAAGGAACCTGCGCCTGTCCGCCCTGTACTCGAGATACGCCCCGCCGGCGGCGAAGGCCAGCGCGATATTGAAATTCTCCAGCAGGTGCAGCGCGTAGTATTTCAGGTTGGGCCAGAACAGCTCGCCCGCGGAGTAGTTCTTCGAGATGAGGTCCAGCGTGGAGCCGTAGCTTTTGCGCGTGATGACCGCCAGGAAAGTCCCGATGTCCGCCGGGTGGCTCCAGTCGAAATGCGGGTTGGAGCCGGAGCGGACCAGGAGGTAGAGGTAAAGCGAGAAACCCGCCAGCCAGAACCCGGCGGCCCAGGATATCTTCGGCAGGAACCCGCGGCCCCAGCTTTTCAGCTCAGGCAGGGCCGCCAGGAATATCGCCGGCGCCATAAGCACTATGTCCATCCTGTTCGTCATCGCCAGGCCCAGCGCGAAGGCAGTCAGCCACAGGCGCCTCAGGGAACCTTCGCCCTCCAGGGAGAGGGACAGCTTCATCAGGAGCGCCGCAAAAAAAAGGTTCAGAGCGTACATCTCCGAGACGCTCGAGATGGTCTGCATGGTGAAATTGGCCGCGAAAAGCAGCACCGCCAGGAACGCGGCCGCCGCGCCGAACGGGCGGGCGAAGGTAAAATAGAGCAGCAGCAGCGTGCCCAGCCCGGACGCCGCCGAGAAAAGGTTGAGCTTGTAGGCGAAGCTGCCGGGGGCGATAAGCGAGAAGAGCTTGGCGGTCAGCAGGTAAAGGGGGTAGCCGGGCTGATGCGCCACGCCCAGCGTGAAGACGTCGCAGGCCATCTCGCCGGCGTCGCGGTACGGCGCCAGGCCGGAGGGAAGGCAGTAAAGCCAGACGGCGCCGGCGATAGCGAGCAGCGCCGCGGCCGGCCAGATCGGCGCCGCCGGGGGCGCGCCGTCCTTCTTCTGAAGTTCCGCTTCCATTACCCTAATTCTATATTTTTTTAAGGACCGCTGTAAGCCGCTTTCGCGCCCGCCCGGCGTATAGGCCCCGGCCTACTGTAGCCGGGCCTTTCGGTCCTTG
>CAZJUL010000365.1:0-3097 GCA_964549095.1 uncultured Elusimicrobiaceae bacterium | reverse complement strand
AAGGGGGAGACCAGGAGCGCAACCGTGGCGGCGGCCGGGAGTGAAGCCGTGGCGGCGGCCGGGGGTGAGGTCATAGCGGCGGGCGATCCCGGCAACGCGGGCGCGGCCTTGGTCGGCATGCTGTGTTCGTCCCCGAAGCTTATGGGAAATATCGAGAGCGACCTGGATCTGCTTGAGGCTCTTTCCGGCGAGGGCGGAGACCCCGATGAGGTTAAGCGGAAGTTCCTGGAGTTCCGCGAGCGGTACCGTACTGCGGTCGAAAAGAAGCTGTCCGCTCGCGGCGCCACCTACGAGGAGTTTCTGTCCTACGCGCTGGGCCAGGCCGCCGCGCCGCAAAAACAGAAACTCAAAACGCTTGTAGAAGAGAAGTGCCCCCGCGGCGACAAGGTCCTGGTCGAGAAGACGGCCGGAGGTCTTATGTACTACCTTACCACCGCTATCCCTGAGTGAACCGGGCGCGATCTCCGGAAAGGGCCCTGAAATTCCGCTTTTGTGCTTTCCGGACAGTAAATTTGTAAAATAGTGGTGTAGGTACAATCCCTTTATCGGGGTAGATGTTTAAAAGGGGGCTGTGCCGACGAAAATCTTGATTTGAAACTTCTCCCAAATTGTACAGTCCGGGGAGAAATTTCTCATCTTTCCGCCCCGGGGTCCTTTCCAATGCATATAATAATCGCCCTCGCCGTTCTTTTTTCTCCCGCCGCAGCGCACGCGAAAAAGGGCGGACCCCTGCGGCCGCTGGCCGAAGAGCTGGTCAGGACCTGCGAAGGCGCCGACAAGGATGTGGCCGTGGTCTGGTTCTCCTACACCGACGGGCGCGACTCCCGCGACGGCGCAATGGCGGCCGAGCGCCTCACCGAAGAACTCTACGCGCTTAAAAAGATCCGCGTCATCACCCGCGAACAGCTCGAGCTCGGGCTGGGGAAGACGGGGCTGCAGCGGCAGGACGCGATGGACACCCTCACAGCCAGGAAGGTCGGCAAGCTGGCCGGCGCGGACTATGTCATCTTCGGCACCCTGACGGAGCTGCCCGACAGGCGCCTGGAACTGAAGGCCCGCATCATCGGCGCGGAACTGGGCGAGCTGGTCAATAACGCTTCGGGCAGGGCCGCGAAAGACTGGCTGGACCAGTACAGGAACCTGCTCGAAGGGCAGAACCGCGCCATAGAGCGCGACCCCAAGGACGCGCAGGCCTTTTACGAGAAGGGCGTGATGTACGCGGACCTCTGGGAATACGACAACGCCATCGCCAGCTACAATATCGCCATCAGCATAGACCAGGCCTATTTCAAAGCGTATTTCAGCCGGGGCAACGCCTACCGCGGGCTGGGAGAGTTCGACAAGGCGATAGAAGATTTTACCCAGGCTATAACCCTGGACCCCAAGCCGGCCGCGCCTTACGCCAGCCGCGCCTCAGCCTATGTTGTAAACGGCGAATATGACAAGGCGATAAAGGACGCCTCCAGGGCCGTAACCTCGGACCCCAACGGCATCCTGAGCTACCTCACCCGCGGCGACGCCTATAACTACAAGGCCGAATACGACAAGGCCATAGACGATTATTCCATGGCGATAGCCCTGGACCCGAAGCACGCTATAGCCTACGCCAGCCGGGCCGCCGCCTACAACTCGGTCAGCGCCTACGACAAGGCCGTGAAGGACGCTTCCCGGTCAATGGCGAGAGCCTAACCTGGCCGACGCCTATTCCGCCCGCGGCCACGCCTGGTTCGCCAAGGGCGACTATGTCAAAGCGATAAAAGATTATTCCACCATCATAGACCTGAAGCCCAGGGACGCCCGCGCCTATTCGCAGCGCGGCTCCGCCTACGCCCTTAACGGCAAGTTCGGCAAAGGCGTGGAAGACTGCACCAGGGCCATAGCGCTGGACCCGAAGGATTCGCGGGTGTACGCCAAGCGCGGCTCCGTCTACGCCCTTAAGGGCGAGCCGGAAAAGGCGATAAAGGATTATTCCGTGGCGATAGAGCTGGACCCGAAAAACATGGAAGCGTATTCCGGCCGCGCCGCCGCCTACATCGCCAACGCCGAATATAACATGGCCATCGGGGACTATACCCGCCTGATAGCCCTGGCCCCCAGGGCCGCCTCCACCTACTACAACCGCGGCAAGATATATTTCCAGACCAACGCCGTGGATATGGCGATAGTGGATTATTCCGAGGCCATCACGCTGGACAAGAAATATGTCGCGGCCTATTTCGCCCGCGGCGGGGCCTACACCAAGAAGGGCGACTTCGACAAGGCCTCCGGGGATTACTCGATGGTGGTCGGCCTGAAGCCCAACTACGCCGAGGCGTATTATTACCGCGGCAACATCTACGGCGCGAAAGCGGAGTACGAAAAGGCCATAGAGGACCTTTCCAAGGCGATCGCCATAGATCCCGCTTTCGCCTCCGCGTATAATTTAAGGGGCAAGGCCTACCGCAAGAAAGGCGATTTCAAGAAAGCCGAAGCCGACGAGGCCAAGTTCCAGGCGCTCTCCAAAAAATAATCCGCCGCGCCTGCCGCTCAGGCGGGCGCCGGTTTCAGCCCTTCCCTTCAGCAAAGGGGAAGGGCTTTTTTACGGTCGCCGGCGGCTCAGGGTTCTTTGATGTATTTTTTAGTTTCCGCCGCGATGACGGGCGCCAGCAGCAGCAGCGAAATGAGGTTGGGCACGGCCATCAGGCCGTTGAAGATGTCCGCGAAATTCCAGACGGCCGGCAGGGCGGCTACCGAGCCTACCATTACCGCCGCTATCCACATATACCGGTACGGCTTTACCGCCTTTATCCCTAGCAGGTATTCCGCCGCTTTCTCGCCGTAATATTCCCAGCCCAGGATGGTGGAGAACACGAAGGTCAGCAGCCCGAAGCTGAGCACCGCGGGCCCTATATAAGGAATATGGGCGAACGCGCTCTTGGTCAGGGCGGCCCCTTTCAGGCCGGTCTGCCAGTCGCCGGCGCTGACAATGACCAGGCCGGTCACCAGGCAGACCACCACGGTGTCCCAGAAGGTTCCCGTCGAGGAGACCAGCGCCTGGCGCACCGGGTTCCTGGTCCGGGCCGCGGCCGCGACTATCGGGGCCGAGCCCAGCCCGGAT
>CAZJUL010000364.1:0-3102 GCA_964549095.1 uncultured Elusimicrobiaceae bacterium | reverse complement strand
AAAGAGTGTAATAATCCTCTTCCTTGAAAGCGGCTATCTCTTTCGCGCGCTCGGCGATGAGGCGCACCGCGACGGACTGCACGCGCCCGGCCGACAGGCCGCTCTTTATCTTCGCCCACAGCAGCGGCGACAGCTTGTAGCCCACCAGCCGGTCCGTGATGCGCCTGGCCTGCTGGGCGTTCACCAGGTTCATGTCCAGCTCGCGCGGGGATTTCAGCGAGGCGGCTATGGCTGCCTTGGTTATTTCGTGGAAGCTGATGCGCTTGAACTTGGACTTGTCGGCGTTCATGGCCTCGGCCAGGTGCCAGGAGATGGATTCCCCCTCGCGGTCGGGGTCGGTGGCCAGGTAGATGATCTCCGCGTTCTTGGCCAGGAAATTCAGGTCGGGGATTATTTTTTTGGCCCGGTCTATCAGCACGTACTTCGGCTCGAAGCCGTGTTCCACGTCAACGCCCAGCTCCTCCTTGGGGAGGTCGCGCACGTGGCCGTAGGAGCTCCTGACCACGTAATTACCCTCCAGGAAGCGGCTTATGGTCTTTTCTTTCGTGGGCGACTCGACTATCACCAGGCTCCTGGAGCCTTTTGCGGCGGGCGCGGCTTTAGGCGCGGCCTCGCTGTTCGGGGCGGCGGCGGCTTTCGGGGCTGCCGGGCTTTTAGGGGCGCCGGCGCTTTTAGGCTTAACGCTTTTTGCCGCCTTCTCGGGTTTCGGGGTCTTTTCATTTGCCATAGTTTGTAAATCCACGCTCGTCGATGTAATTAGGAACTATATTCTATACTTTTTTTGCGGCCTTAACGACAATAATCAGCGGAACATTAAAACCCCGCCCGCTCCGCCTCACAGCGCCGGCTTGTATTTATCCGCGCACGGGGTTATCAGCGAAGCGGCCTCCAGCTCGAACAGGGCCGCCGCTATGCGCTGCACCGGCCAGCCCAGCTTTTCGGCGAGGCCGTCCACGCCCTGGCCTTCGCGGCTTTCCCTGATCGCCCGGTAAGCGGCGACGGCGTCAGGGGAAAGCCCTTTCAGCCGCGCTTCGGGCTTATCTCCCTTTTCGGCCAGGCCGGAGGTCTTAAGCCCGAACAGGGCTTCGGCCGGCAGGGCGGCTATTATGTCCAGCGCGCTCTCGGCCAGGGCGGCGCCGTTCTTGAGCAGCATGTTCGGCCCGCGGCTCATGGCCGAATCCACCGGCCCCGGCAGGGCCAAAACTTCCCTGCCCTGCTCCAGGGCCGCGCGCGCCGTTATCAGCGCGCCGGAGCTGTAATCCCCCTCCACTACCAGGACAGCGTAAGAGAGACCGGAGATGACGCGGTTCCGCCTGGGAAAATTGGTCGGCCTGGGGCCGCTGTCCATGGGGAATTCCGAAACAAGCGCGCCGCCGGAGGAAACTATCTTTTCCGCCAGTTTACGGTTCTCCGGGGGATAGCAGACATTGAGGCCCGTGCCCAGCACGGCCCAGGTTTTGCCGCCGGCCTTGACCGCGGCCTCGTGGGCCGCCGTGTCGACGCCCCGGGCGAGCCCGCTCACTACGGCGAGCCCGGCCCGCGCCAGCTCCCTGGCGAAACGCGTGGCGCTGCGCGCCCCGTAATCGGTGAATTTCCTGGTCCCCACGACAGCGACAGCCGGGATTTCAGGCGGCAGTTCCCCGCGGACATAGATGGCCAGCGGGGGGTCCGGGATTTTCCTAAGCAGCTCGGGGTAGCCCTCTTCCTGTTCCGTCAAAATGCGGACTCCGGCCTTGCGCGCGGCTTCCAGCTCGCCCAGGGGATCGGCCCCGCGCATTTCGCGCGTGAAGCGCTCGGCCGTCTCAAAGGATATCCCGCCGTCGGCGGCGATCTCCCCGGCCCCGCGCTGCAGCAGGGCGCCGGCGCCGCCGTAAAGCTCCATAAGCTTCAGGATCCAGTCTGAACGCATGCACGAAGTAAAATTAAGCCTTATCCTGGCCAGCTTTTCCTCTTCGGTCTTTATCGGCATAAAATACGGCCTGTAGGAACCGGGGGCCCGTGCGCCCCGGTTTTAGCCCAGTTCCCGGTCTCCCTATTTCTTCACCACCTGCCCCTTGTTTATGGAGGTGCTGGCGTCTATGACCCGGGCTTTGACGATATCGCCGGCAACGCTGACGACCTCGAGCATCCCGGTCTTCTGCAGCTCGCGGCCCAGCCGGTTCCCCTTCTTGTCGAAGGCGGTGGCGCCTTTAAGATAGGCGGTAACCGTGTCCCCGGGCCGGAAAGCCGCCGGGTTGTAAACCTGCACCTGCAGCACCTCGCCGTTGAAAGCGAGGCCGAACTCGTTGTCGGAGGAGCTTTCTTTGGCGATGATGACCCCGGATTCCATCCAGGTGTCCGGCACTATCTTCACGTTCGTCTGCCATTCCTTCATGTCTTCGGGCATCTCTTCGGAAAGGTCGGTGATTTCATAAGCCGCGAACTGCTCGCTGAGTATTTCGCCGTTGGCTTTCAGCGCGCCCTTGGCCGTGAAAGGGGAGGCCTTCGCCGCGGCGGCAACGAGGGTCGCAGCGCCGGACGCCAGCCCGGCGTCGATCTGCGCTTCCTCCGCTATTATCTCATCCGTCTCTTCTTCCCCCGCGGTGTCAGCCGGCGCGGCTTCGGGCTTTACCTCTTCCTCTATGTCGGGGATCACAAGCTCCTCGGCGGGGTAAATGCGGTCGGGGTTCCTGACCGTGGCGGTATTGGCGTTATAGATCTTTCCCCATTTGAAGGGATCGCGGTAATATTTCCGCGACAGGTCCCAGAGCGTCTCTCCCCGGGACACGGAATGCTTTTTACCCACCATGAACCCGCCTTCGGCGGGCTTTACTTCCGCCGGCTTCGCGGCGACGGCGGGTTTCGCTTCGGCGGGCTTGGCGGCAACAGCGGGTTTTACCGCGGCCGGTTTGGCTTCCGCGGGTTTCGCGGCGGCAACGGGCTTAACTTCCGCGGGCTTGGCGGCAGCGGCGGGTTTTACCGCGGCGGGTTTGGCTTCCGCGGGTTTCGCGGCGGCAACGGGCTTAACTTCCGCGGGCTTGGCGGCAGCGGCGGGTTTTACCGCGGCGGGTTTGGCTTCCGCGGGTTTCGCGGCGGCAACGGGCTTAACTTCCGCGGGCTTGG
>CAZJUL010000363.1:0-3103 GCA_964549095.1 uncultured Elusimicrobiaceae bacterium | reverse complement strand
ATCAGAAGTAAGAAACCTGCCTCAAAGTTGCACTTCCAATTAGAATGCGCCCCCGTCAGCCATTGATAGGCTTGAGCCCGAAGAGGAAAAGGGCGAGTTTATAATCCGAAGACGGTTTGCGGGGTCGCCCGTCCTTGATGAGCCTGGCGGAAACGAAAAAGGCGGCGAACCTCAGCACGCCCGAAAGGACCAGCACTATGATAAAGGGGCTGCCGCGCCAGGGCGGCAAAACCTCGTAAAGCCAGCCGCCCAGCATCGCCCCCCCGAACTGCGCCACCCCTACTATCAGCCCGTAGCAGGCGTTGGCCCTGGTCCTTAAGTTCGCGCCGGCCTCCTCGTACAGGAAGTTGTTCACGCCTATCAGGTAAGCCCCCCAGATGATCCCGGAAAAGGCCTCCACCAGGGAAAGGTAAACGAAATTGGTGTTGAGCGCCCACAAGAGAGGCACCGTCGGGATGAGCAGGAAAGAAAGCCGGAGCAGCCGCGCGCTGCCGAACGCGTCGGCCAGCAGGCCCCAGCGCTTCATGAACAGGTAGGTCATCAGCGGGCCGATGGTCATCAGGAAGGTGTATTTCAGGTAGCCGTAGTGCAGGTCCTTCAGCACGTAGACGCTGAAATACGGGGCGGCCAGGAAAGTGGCCGCGAGCATAAGGAAAAGCGAAAAGAACATCGCCTTCAGCCGCTTGTTGCCGAAGTCGAATATATCCCTGAAAGCGGCGCGGCCCGCCTTCGGCAGGTGGAAGCGGGTGCGCGGTTCGTACATCCGCGTGATGTAATAGGCCGAGCCCAGCCGGAACAGCCCGGCCAGCGCGAAGATGATTACGAACCCGGTCAGGGGCCCTTTCACGGAGAAAGCGCCGTCCGCGGCCTGCGCGGGCCCGGAAACGGACAGCAGCGCCGAAGCGGCGAAACTGGCCGTGAAGTAGATCAGCCCGACCATCCGGGAGCGGAACCCGAAGAACTCTCCCCGCTTGGACGCCGGGATATATTCCCCCATCAGCGTGGCCCAGGGCGGGCTGGCCATCACCCCGCTTAGCGTGTAGGCCGTCACGGCGGCTATGAAGAACAGGAGGCCGTACGGGTGCGGCAGGAAGGCGCTCAAAGCCCCCGCGCCGGCGGCCAGCGCCTGGGCGGTAACATTGATAAAAACGGCCGTCCGGCAGCTGCCCAGCCAGGCTACGAACTTTTCGTTGAAGACCAGCAGGAGCGAGCCCAGCAGCGCCGGTACGGAGCGCAGGAACCCTATGCCCAGGGCCGAGGAGCCGAGGGCCAGCGCGAAGGGCACGATGTAAGGGTCCACGAAGCCGGTCATCAGCGCCCAGAAGGCGCCGTCCTTCAGCGAGGCGTCGACGCTTTGCCTTACAGAGTTCCTGGGTACCGCCGTATGGGCCTCCGGCCGTTTCGTGTTGCGCGTGTCCCTCAAATTATATAAATTAGTTAAGCGCCGTTATTTTTATCCTAAAGGATCACGGCCGCCGGATAGCTCATCAACAACAAAGGAATGACCAATGAAACGAATAATACTGACAGCGGTCCTCACATTCATCGCCGCAGGCGCGCAGGCCTCGGGTTTCCGGCTTTCGGAACAGGACGCAGCCGCCAACGGTATGGGAAATTCGTTCGTGGCGGTGGCCGATAACGCTTCGGCCGTCTGGTACAACCCCGCCGCAATGACCGCGCTGGAAGGCACCAATATGTCCCTGGGCACCGTGATGGTCTACCCCGGCATGAAACACGAATTCACCGGCGGCTCGGATTCCATAGCCAAAAAGCTGCACGTTCCCCCTTATCTCTATATCACCCGCAAAATGGGCCCGGGCTGGGCCCTGGGCCTGGGGTTCAACGCCCCGTTCGGTCTTTCCACGGAATGGGCGGACTCGAGCCAGACCAAATTGACGGCTACTTACTCGGACATCAAAGGGTTCAACTACAACCTGAACGCGGCCTTCAAGCTGGGAGAGCGGCTTTCTTTCGCGCTCGGGGCGGATTATGTACAGCTGACGGCGGAACTAAGCAAGATGTATACGGCCCCTTATTCGGTTTCGCCCCTTACCTACCAGACCGTCACCCAGACCCTGGACGGCGACGGCACCGGTACGGGCTGGAACGCCGCCGCTTTCTACCGGCACAGCGACAGGTTGTCTTTCGGCGCCTCCTACCGCAGCCCGGTTAAGGTGAAGATGGACGGGAAGATAACTATGCCCCTGGCCGGCGTGGCCGCCGGCTCCGCGCTGAACGACGACGCCTCCACCGAAGTGACGCTGCCGGACACCTTCCAGGCGGGCGCGGCTATTAAGGCCGGGGAGAAGTGGCTGTTCAGCGCTACGGCCGACTTCACGGACTGGGCCACTTACCACAAGCTGGTGATAGACTACAAGAACACTTCTTCCACCGACCACAAGCACTGGAAAAGCGTCTGGGCTTTCCGCTTCGGCGGCGAGTATAAAAGCTCGGACAAGCTGAAGCTCCGCGCCGGCGTTTTTTACGACTATAACCCGGTCAAAGACAGTTATTTCGAGACCCGCGTGCCGGATTCGAACCGCACGGCCCTGTCGCTGGGCGCGGGCTACGCCGTCAGCGAAAGCCTGACGGTGGACCTTTCCTACACCTACCTGAGATTCTCCGAAAGGGAGATCGACAGCGCTACGAACACGCTGGACGGCAAGTATACCTCTTACGCGCACCTGCCGGCCTTAAGCTTTGGCTATAAGTTCTAGACAGCCGGGCGTCCGCCCAAAATAAAACCCCCGCCTCAACAGCGGGGGTTTTACTTTCCGGCAGCCGGCCGGGTTATTTTTTTTGCTTCTTTATACGCCAGGGCCTGTCGGAAGGCTTGTCCCCTTCCTTATGCGCTAAGCCCTGGGCCGCCCCCGCCACTATCTCCCTGACTTTGACTATGTCGAAAGGCTTGGTTATATACCCGGACGCGCCCAGTTTAAGCGTCTTTACGACCGTTTCAAGGTCCTCTACGCCGGTAAGCATCCAGATGACGGGCTTCTGCCCAGTTTCTTTTATAAGCTGCAATACAGCCAGGCCGTCGGGCTCCGGCATATTTATGTCCAGCAGCACTATGGCCGGGCGTTCTTTTTTCACTATTTCTATG
>CAZJUL010000362.1:1677-3103 GCA_964549095.1 uncultured Elusimicrobiaceae bacterium | reverse complement strand
GAAGACGAGATAGAGAACACCGGCATTTCGCTCTCGCCCGGCACCTTCGTGCTGGACGGGGACGCCGAGCCCAGCCCCGACACCACCGTGGATGTCGGCATGAACAAGGGCCGGACCAAGGAACAGGCCGCCGCGCAGGCCCTGGCAATGGGCGTGAAGGCCTCCAAGAAAGAAACGGCGCGCCTGGCCAACCCGAAGGCCTACCCGCCGCATATGTCCCGGGCCATGCAGGCCCTGAAGGCCGGGCGCGTGAAAGGTTACGCCCCGCAGGCCTCCGGCACGGCCGTGGCCACGCCGTTCAGCGCCTTCTACGATATCTTCCTGCCCGCCGGCATCAAGCGCGAGCTCAAGAACAAGGCGCGGCTGACGCTGACCTTCGACGCGTCCCTGTCCACCTCGACGGCGCTTACCAACCTCAACATCTGGTATTACAACGCCTCCACGCACATGTTCGAGCTGGAAGAGGACGGCAAGCAGATAGACACGGCCAACAACACGGTCTCCGCGCTGATAGACCATTTCTCGGTCTTCGTCGTGCTGGCCTCCACGCCGCTCTACACTTCCACCACGCCGTTCGCGGGCGCGGACCTGGAGGTCTTCAATTTCCCGAACCCGTTCAACCTGGAGACCAAGACCAAGACGCTGAACCTGAACGCGGGCGGCGGGACCTTTACCGCCGGCGCGGTGCAGATCACCACGCGCGGCACCGTGATCCGGGCCGGCGTGCCCAGGGGCGTTTCCGGGCAGGGCAAGATACGCATCTACACCCTGTCGGGCGAGCTGGTGCGGGAATACGACTGCGGCTACCTGGACGGGGCCGCCGGGATCTCCGGTTCGGGGACCTATTATTACTTTGAATGGGACGGCAGGAACGCTTACGGCAAGGAAGTGGCCAGTGATGTCTACCTGGGCGAGCTCAAGGTGGGCGGGAAGAAGAAGATCTGGAAGATGGCCGTGGTGAAAGACCCTAAATATAACTAGGGTCCGGTCGCGTTGTCACCGGCTGGGTGTATGCGGTAACGGTCATCCCGGCGAAAGCCGGGAACCATAATAAGGTATGGCGATTATGAAGCATAAATCAATTTCCGCATGCCTGGCGGCCTCAATGGCCGTCGCGCTATTCGCATCGCGCGGCTTCTGCGCGAACGACAACGCCGGCACCAGCGCGGCGCAGTTCCTGAAATTGGGCGCCGGCGCGGCCGGAGCCGCAATGGCCGAGGCGCAGTCCGCCGCCGCTGACGACGTTTATGCGGCCTACTATAACCCCGCGGGCCTGGCGCAGCTGGAAAGGCCGATGATGGGCGCCATGCACGCGCAGTACCTGCAGGGCTCCAAGTACCAGTACGGCGCCATGGCGCTGCCGCTGGGCGAGGGCTCGCGCAGCATTATGGGTCTTTCCATAGCCAACCTCGGGGTTACCGACATA
>CAZJUL010000362.1:0-1638 GCA_964549095.1 uncultured Elusimicrobiaceae bacterium | reverse complement strand
GCCCGTCGGCTATTTCGAGGCCGCCAATTTCGCCTATACCCTCACATACGCCCGCCGCTTCACCGACAGGCTCAGCCTGGGCGTTACCGGCAAGCTGGTCAGCGTGAAGATAGACGACGTCTCCGGCTCCGCCTTCGCGGCCGACATAGGCGCCCGCTACCGGCTGGACGGCGGCCTGCGCTTCCCCGTGGACATCGCGCTGGTGGCGCGCAATATGGGCTCAGGGCTTAAGCTCGGCTCGGAAACCGACCCGCTTCCTTCCGCTTTCGTGCTGGGCGGCGCCGCGCGGCCGCACAAAGATTTGCTCGTGGCGCTGGACTTCATACAGTACCGCGACGCTGATATCATTCTGGCCGCCGGGGGGGAATACCGCCGCGCGCTTTCCGGCAAGCTGCAGGGCCTGGTCCGGGCCGGCTACAGCAACCATTACAAAGATGTCGACGGGACCAGCGGCATCACGCTGGGCGCCGGGCTTTCCTTCCCCGGCCTCGCCTTCGATTTCGCCTGGGTCCCGTTCGGCGACCTCGGCAGCACCTTCCGCTACTCCTTGCTGGTCAGGTTTTAGCGCGCAATAACCGGCATATACATCCGAAGACGCACCGAGAGCTCCGGCCGCCGCGCTTATCTTTTCGACGCAGGCGCCAATATCTTTCACTACCTCGAGCTCGCGGAACCGGATGACCGTCCAGCCGTTCCGCTTCAGCCATTTATCCCTTTTCCTGTCCCTGGCGCGCTGGGCGCGGGCGGAATGACACCTGCGCCCGTCGCATTCAACGTCCAGCTTCCCGTTCTTGCGCAACAGCGCGAAATCCAGCCGGTATTTTATCTTTCTGCCCCGCATGATGACGAATTCGCGGCGAAAATCCAGGCCGGCCGCTTCCAGCGCGCCGCACATCATATGTTCTAGGGGAAAGATATTGAATACCCCGGGAATATCCCGGGCGCGGAACAGGCGCTCAAGCGGCGCGAAACCGAAAGAGACCCTGAGGCCGCTGGTGTTCAGAACGGGCAGCGGGAGCCTTAAGAGCGGGCCCAGGCTGTATTTCAGGTAAAGTTCCCGCGCCGCCGGATGCCCGGGTTCGCCGGGGAGAAGGTCTATCCTGCGCTCCGTCGAGCGGCCCGCGACCTCGGCGTACCAGACTATTCTTTTCCCGTCGGGTTCGAAGCAGGCCGGCTGATAGAAGGCGAGATGCGTAAAGCGGCGTTTCGGGGCCTTTCCGGCGGGTATCCGGTACCAGTGGAACCGCGCCGCTATCTCCAGGTCGCGGGTGCGCCTGAGAACCGCTATCAAAACCGTTTTTTCCGGGGAAAAACCGGCCGGAAAGTTAGATCCGCTCATGCTCGTCTCCCGCTTACAGGACGCCTGTTCCGCGCGCTCACGGAGCCGCCGGTTTTTCAGCGCCCCCTGATAGTATAAAGGACCACCGCGACAGCATCATGTCGCTCATTAGAGGTTATTTTTCAAGAGAAAAAAGCGTCCCGCCCACAGGTTTGTGGCTTTTTATTCCTTAAAATCCGTTCTCTGCCTTCCTCTGTTCAAGGCTTATCCGCGCCCGGGTTCTCTATTATAGGTGTCGGCCAAGCCGCACCAGTCACTCATCAGGATCAAGGCTCCGGCTATACAACTGCCGTTGCCCC
>CAZJUL010000361.1:0-3127 GCA_964549095.1 uncultured Elusimicrobiaceae bacterium | reverse complement strand
TGAAACCAGCATAGCCGGCGGCGGCGCCAGCGGCGTCCTGCGCTATGCCTTCTCCGAGCTGTTCGCCGTGGACGCCGGCATCGGCGTTACCGTGCTGGGCGGCGAGATGCCCGGCTTCGCGATGCCGTTCTACTACAGCGGTAATTTCTGGACGCCTGTGGTGACCGGGAAGGCGGACCTTACCGGAGTTTCGCTCCCCATGAGCCTCAACCTGGAAGTTCAGCCGCTGCACACCCGCCGCGGCAGCCTTATCCTTTTCGGCGGGCCCACGATGACCTTCAACGTGCTGAGCATGGTGACCCCTTATTACGCCGTCACGAGCGGCGGTTCGGCCAACAGGACCGCCTTCACAATGGATTCCACGGCGTTCATGGGCGGCATACAGCTGGGCGCGCAGGGCGGCATCAACGCCGGGAATTTCAAGCTGGCGCCGTTCTTCCTGATGACCACCCAGTCCGGCGCGGCCACCGTCACCTTCGACAGCGGCTACTCGGGCACTACCAGCTTCACGGGGGACACCACGGCCACGATAGACCCCTTCACCACCACCTCTTTCGGCATGGACATAATCTACACGCCCTGGAACCTCTCCTTCGGGACAATGTTCCAGCAGATGGCCGCCCAGGGCGATAACGAGGGAATGGACACCACGCTGTTCCAGCTTTCATGGCATTTCAGAAAGTAGCGCCCGCCTGCTTCGCCGCCCTGCTCCTGGCGGGCTGCGCGGCCGGCCCCCGCGAGTACCTGAAGTCCGGCTATGTCCCGCCGGCGAGGGTGGCCGTGCTGCCGCTCAACAACCTCACCACCGACCTGGACGGACCTGCGATAGTGCAGTTCTGGTTCGACCAGCGCCTGTCCGACAAGAAGGGCTATTCCACGGTGCCGCTGGCCGAAGTGGAAACCGCGCTCAGGGAGCAGTTCGGCGTCACCGACGGCGGGCAGCTCTCCGCCGTCGCGCCGGCGAAACTGGGCGAGAGGCTCCGGGCCGACGCGCTGATCTACGGCGAACTGCTGGAGTTCAATTACCAGACCGCGGGTTTCCTGAACGCGCGCAAGGTGCGCGCCAAATTCCGCATGGTGGACGCCGCCACCGGCGAACTCCTTTGGGAATGCGAAGGCGTGGGGGCAAATTCCTCCGCGGCCGCGTCCTCTTCGCAGGCCCTCAAGGCCGGGCTTGCGGCCCTGGGGTCACAGCTCGCTGAGAAAGCCACTGGCAGCCCGCTGCGCTACGAAACCTGGGATATGGTCTGGAACGCCATAGAGTTCCTTCCCGCGGCCCGCAGGTGATGGGCGCAAAAGAGCGCCCGCCGCGAATCGCCCGGGTAGCCGTTCCGCCGGCTTTTTACACACAGCCGTTCACTCACCCGTCATTCTCCGTCCCGTCCGCGGCCCGCGGTTTTTTTGCGCGGCGCCGGGTTATTTCCTATAATTTCATCCGGACACCATGAAAATCGCCATTGCGCAGATAAACCCGAAAGTGGGGGACATAAAAGGCAACGCCCTTAAAATAGCGTCTTTCGCCTCCAGGGCGCAGTCACTGGGCGCGGAACTGACGGTATTCCCGGAACTGGCCATCACCGGCTGCCCGCCGCTGGACCTGCTGGAGAAGGACGATTTCATAGAAGCCAACCTCAAGGCCCTGGAAGGCCTGGCCGCGATGCGGCTGGGCACCGCGCTGGCCGTGGGCTACGTGGACAGGAATTTGGGCCGCGGCAAGAAGCTGCTGAATTCCGCGGCGCTCCTAGCCGGCGGGCGCGTGCTCGCCCGGCAGGCCAAGTCTTTGCTGCCCACCTACGACATCTTCGACGAGGCCCGCTACTTCGAGCCCGCGTCTTCCAACCGCCCGGTGAATTTCGGCGGGGCGCCGCTGGGGCTGACCATCTGCGAGGATATCTGGGCCGGCACGGACCTGCTGCCGGGGCGCCTGCTTTACAAGACCGACCCCGTGCGCGAGCTGGTGAGCCGCAAAACGCGGCTGATAATAAACCTTTCCGCCTCTCCTTATTATAAAGGCAAGGGCGCCAAAAGGATGAAGATCCTGTCCGCCCTGGCGAAGAAAACCGGCGCCTGCGTGGTCTACGCCAACCAGGCCGGGGCCAACGATGAGCTCGTTTTCGACGGCAACAGCTTTGCGGCCGGCCCCGACGGGCGCTTGCTGGCGAAGGCGCGCGCCTTCGAGGAAGACCTGGTCCTGGTAGATACGGAAGCCCCGCCGGCTAAAGCCGCCGCGCGCGGCGACGAATACGGCGAGATATATTCAGCGCTGACGCTGGGGATAAGGGATTATTTTTTCAAGCAGGGCTTCAAAAAAGCCGTGCTCGGCCTGAGCGGCGGCATAGACTCCGCCGTAGTGGCGGCGCTGGCGGCGAAAGCGCTGGGACCGGAGAACGTCACCGCCTTCCTGATGCCCTCCGAATATACCGCGGCGCGCAGCCTGAGGGACGCCGCCAGGATAGCGAAAAACCTGGGAATAAAGTCCGAGACCCTGCCGATAAAAGGAATTTACGGCGCTTTCCTGAAGACGCTGGGCCCGAAGCATTCCGGGAACGGGGGCGGCGTGAACCTGACGCAGCAGAACCTGCAGGCCCGGGCCCGGGGCACGCTGCTGATGGCCGCGGCCAACACCAACAACTGGCTGGGCCTGACCACCGGCAACAAATCCGAGATAGCCATGGGCTACTGCACCCTCTACGGCGACACCGCCGGCGCTATCGGCCCCATAGCGGACCTGCTAAAAACGGAAGTCTATCGCTTGGCCCGTTTCCTAAACCGGGGGGAGGAACTGATACCGCGCACCATCATCCGGCGGCCGCCCACCGCCGAACTGAAACCCGGCCAGAAAGACCAGGACGACCTGCCGCCCTACGCCGCGCTGGACGGCATACTTAAACTTTACGTGGAGGAGAACAAGAGCGCCGCCGGAATAATCCGCAGAGGTTTCAAGCCCGACCTGGTGCGCAGCATTCTGCGCCGTGTGGAAGCCAACGAATACAAGCGCAAACAGCTGCCGATAGGACTGAAAGTAACCGAAAAATCTTTCGGCTACGGCAGAAAAATGCCGATAGTTAAAGTTCCAGCCTTTTAACGATGAAACGACCGCTTTTGTTGTTTTTTGCGCTGCTGTTCG
>CAZJUL010000360.1:0-3127 GCA_964549095.1 uncultured Elusimicrobiaceae bacterium | reverse complement strand
GCCCGTGACCGGGGTGGGCAGCGTGAAGGGAGGTTTGCCCTGGCTCTCGTAGCCGGTCTTGCGCACGTTGACGTGCATTTCGGCGCCGGTGGGCAGGCCGTAGAAGGCGAACTTGCCCGCCACGTCGGTCAGGTTGTCCTTGCGGAAGATCTCCTGGCAGAAGCTGTTGGGCGGAGTGCCGGTGCACACGACGCGGTCCACGATGACGCGCGCGCCCTCGAGCGGCGAGCCGAAGATGTCGCTGACCATGCCCATGAACGAGGGCGGGGTGGTGGAGCCGCCCACGTCGAAGGTGCCGGTCATGGCGTCGGCCATGTCCACGCTGTAGGTGTCCAGCGCCGGGAAGTTGTCTTCCATGTACACCTGCTGGAACTTGTTCCTGGCCGGCACGCTGAGCGCCACGCCGTAGGTGCCGTAATCTGCCGGCGGGACGTTGTAGATCTGCATCTGCGCGGACGTACTGGTAGCCCGGACGATGCTGTATCCTACCTTTTCCGAGGTCCTGTTTATGTAGATCTCTCCCATCACGTACTCGCCGGCCACCAGGCCGGAGGTGATGTTTATGTTGAAGACGTGGACCGGGTCGTTGACCTGATCGGCCCTCTGGGACAGGCGGTACTGCTTCGTGGTGTCCGCGTTCAGCGTCACGAAGAAGCTCCCGTACGGGTCGGAGATCTGGTCCTTTATGGTAGGCGTCATGTTATGCGAGGAGACCGCTATGAAATAATTGCGGCCCATAGGCAGGTTCGCGTAGCAGGCCCCGCCGGAATTGGTGACGGTGCTGGTCACGGCGTTGGGGTCCAGGCCGCCGGTCTGGTTGAAGCCCAGGAAGTTGACCGGCACGCCGGCCAGCGCTCCCGAACTCCCGGTGACCACCACGGTCAGCCTCGGGTTCACGGTCACCACGTTGAACTGCCTGTACTTGAAATAGCCCGAGCCGTTCAGGCCGGTGCCGGTATAGACCGAACCCTCTATCCAGCCCTGCGGCGTCACGTCGGCGGCCGCGTAGACGTTGCCGTCGCGGTCGGCGGCGATGCCGTCGCCGGAGTCCTCGTTGTTGCCGGCGGAGGTGAAGGTCTGGTTCCAGATCAGGTCGCCGTCGGAGTTATATTTCCTGATGAAGAGGTTCTTGCCCTGGTTTACGTCGTAGCGGTATTCCGTGCCCGACAGGTAGATGCCGCCGATGCCGTCCAGCGTCACGCCGCCGGCCTCATCTTCGTTCAGGCTGGCGGAGTTATAGGTCCTCTCCCAGACGACAGCGCAGGCGGTGCTGAGCCTGGCCAGGTAGCCGTCACGCTGGCCTTCGTTCCCGGCAGCGCCGGCCACGTAGACGGCCGGCGTATCCGTGTCCACCGTTATGGAATAAGCCGCGTCGTCAGAGCCGTAATTTATCGTGGTTTCCAGCGCGGACTCCAGGCTCGTATTGTACGCCTTGACCAGCATATCCGGGGTGGTGGTGAATTTCTGCCCGGCGGCGAACAGCAGTTCGTCCGCGGAGTCGTAAGCCAGCGCGTAGAATTCGGTCTCGCGGCCGGACGCCCCGTAGGTCGCGCTTGAAACAAGCGCGCCGTTCAGGTCCAGTTTGGCTATGAAGGCCTTCGTGGTCCCGATACCATCGCTGACCTCGCCGGCGATGTAGATATTGGACCCGCCGAGGGCCACGGCGTAGCCGTTGTCGTCCCCGCGGGCGTAATCGAACGAACGCACCCACTGCAGGCGGCCGTCCGGCGCGTATTTGAGCAGCAGGATGTCCTGCGCCGTCGAGGAAGCGATATCGCCTCCCGGCGCGTAGCCGTAGCTCGCGCCGGCCCCGTGCCTGCCCACCGCGTAGACGCTGCCGTCGGTACCGGCGGCCAGGCCGTTTATCTGCGGCTTCGAGGTGGCGTATTCGTCGGCGAAGAACTTGACCCAATGCGTAACGCCGCCGGGGCCGACTTTCCTGACCGCCGCCGTATAAGAGCTCTCTCCCCAGGGGGCGAAGGTGCCGGCGGTGAAGATATTGCCGGAACTATCCCGCGCCACGGGGCCCCTTTCGCCGTGCAGCAGCGCGGCTACGTCGAGCGTTCCGGCGGGATACCTGTCGGTGCGCCACCAGGTGCCGGGGGTGTTGGCCACGGCCCGCGTGGAGCCCGCAACTGTCTGCAGCGCCCCGTTCAGCATATAGCCGAGCTTGAAATAATAAGCCGGGGAATACATGTTGTCAGCCGTAAGCGGCGTCCTGCCGGCTTCGAGCCTGCCTACCAGGCGGTTCACGAACATGCCGTTGAACACGTTGACGTCGGTCACGAAGCTCACCTGCGCCGTCTCGGCGCTGAGCGTGAAGTCGGCGTTGGCCGTGCTGTACTGTATATAGAAGGTAGTCCCGATGTCCAACCGCGTGTCGGCTATCCAGGAGATGCCGACCGAGCCGGGCTTGTAGCCGTTCTGGGCGAACAGGCCGGTGACAGGCTCGTATATCTTCGCTATGCCGGGCTTGCCGCCTTCGAAGCCCCACATCTTGAAGGTTCCGGCTACATAGAAGTCGTCCCCTTCACCGGCCATCAGGCTGCCGCCCTTCGCGTTGTCCCAGTTCCAAAGGCCGTCGTATATCTTCATCCAGGCCCTGGCCCCGGTCTCGGTATTGTATTTTACCAGGCCTATGTTCACGCCGTTGTAATCGGTCTGCTCGTAGCCGGAGGCGTAGAGCGCGCCGTTCCGCAGCAGCAGGCCCTTGGCCTCGTCGCGGCCGCTGCTCTTGGAGTTGTAAGAGCTGATCCACAGCTCGCTGCCGTCGGCAGGATCGACTTTGGCCACCCACCAGTCGTAGCCGGCTATGCCGGGCTGCTCGTAGCGGCTGCCGGCCGTGAACACGCCGAGTGAGGAGGCGGCCACCGAGTATATGGTTTCTTCGTCCCTGACCGCGCCGCTGCTCAGGTAGACTTTTTCGAACTCCTGCGTGAAGGCGGGCGTATATTTCCAAAGCGCCCTGTCCATCTCGAGTGCGCCGACGGAGCCGTTAGCGGCGGTGCCGCCGACATAGATGTTGCCGGAGTCGTCCAGCGCCACGGCGTAGCCGGCCGCGTGGTCCCTGTCGGCCGGTTTAAAGATAGCGGAGGAGGTGAAAACGCCTTCCGTGGAATACTTCGCG
>CAZJUL010000359.1:1300-3142 GCA_964549095.1 uncultured Elusimicrobiaceae bacterium | reverse complement strand
CCCCTGCCTGATCGGCGAAGCCCTCATAAAGATGCATTACGTGACCGAGGAGCAGGTCGCCATCGGCCTGTCCAAGCAGCTCGGCATCCCTTACGCCTCGAAAGAGAACCAGATACTGAACCCCGAAAAGGGCCAGGGGCTGGACAAGATACTGCCGGAAAAATTCGCCCGCGACAACGCCGTCGTCCCGCTTTTCCTGGAGAACAACATGCTGGTCGTGGCGATGACGGACCCCGGGAACGTCATCCTGATAGACAACCTTAAGCTGATCAGCGGCATGGAGATAATGACCTATATCTCCACCCGGGCGCAGATACTCAAGGTCATAGACAGCTTTTACCAGGCCGGGGCCGACCTCATAGACAAGGTGATGGAAAAGGGGGACGGGAAGGGCGGCGACACGGCGTCGGAAACCGACGTGGTGACCGCGGACGGCAAGCTGGACCTGGACAAGGTCATCATAGGCGAATCCAAGGGCGCCCAGTCCATCAAGCTGATAAACGCCATCGTCAAACAGGCCATCAGCGAGCGCGTCAGCGACATCCACCTGGAGCGGTTCGACGAAAAGGTCTCGCTCCGCTTCCGGATAGACGGCGTCCTGTACGAGCGCAGCGCGCCGCCGGCCGACATAGTGAACGCGCTGATCTCCCGCGTGAAGATACTTTCCAAGCTGGACGTTTCCGAGCGCCGCCTGCCGCAGGACGGCAGCTATTCCATCAAGTACCAGAACCGCGTCATCGAAGTCCGCGTCTCGGTCTGCCCCACGGTCTTCGGCGAGAAGATGGTGCAGCGCCTGCTCGATAAGGGCGCCGTGGAACTGAATATAGACAAGATGGGCTTCGAACCCAGGCAGCGGGACGACTTCCTGACCGCCGCGCGGGCCCCGCACGGCCTGATCTTCCTGACCGGCCCCACCGGCTCCGGCAAGACCACCACTTTGGGCGCCGTGCTTACCACGATCAAGTGCCCCGAAATAAATATCATGACCCTGGAAGACCCCGTCGAAGTCAAGATGGAGGGCATCAGCCAGGTGCAGATAAAGCCCGAGATCGGCCTCACTTTCGCGGCCGGCCTGCGCTCCTTCCTCCGCCAAGACCCCGACGTCATACTGGTCGGCGAAGTCCGCGACGACGAGACCGCCGAATCCTGCCTTAAAGCCGCCATGACCGGCCACCTGGTGCTGAGCACCCTGCACACCAACAGCGCCATAGAGGCCATCGCCCGGCTGATAGACATGGGCATAGAGAACTACCTGCTGGCCAGCACGCTGCTGTGCCTGGCGGCCCAGCGCCTGGTGCGCCAGCTCTGCCCCGAGTGCAAGCAGCCCTACCGGCCGCCCCAGGAAGAGATCGACCAGTGCATGCGCGAATGCATGCTGACGCCTCTGCCCGACCCGTCCAAGCTGATGTTCTACAAGGCGAAGGGCTGCCCCAAATGCTTCAACATGGGGTATAAGGGCCGGAAAGCCATTTACGAGGTCTATTTCAACACCGAGGACATGAAGCGCATAATCTTCAAGGACGCCGACCAGCACAAGCTGCAGGAGGCGGCCGCGAAGGGCGGCGCCTGGAACCTGCGCGCCAGCGGCTGGCGGAAGGTCATAGCCGGCGTCACCTCGGTGGACGAGATGCTGTCGGTGACAGTCACCGAGCGCTAAGCGTCGGGGACGCCTTGCGGCAAGGTGTCCCCGGCGAACGGGCTGAAGTTTCAAGCATTGGGGACACCTTGCGGCAAGGTGTCCCCGGCTTCCCAGTGTCTTAAGGAGCTTTATGGCACGATTCATTTACACCGTCCAGGACGCCCAGGGCACCGTCACCACCGGCCACGTAGATTCCGACGACG
>CAZJUL010000359.1:0-1290 GCA_964549095.1 uncultured Elusimicrobiaceae bacterium | reverse complement strand
GAAGACCAAGCAGTACAGGGCCTGCAGAACAAGGGCCTGTTCATCCTCTCCATCCAGGCCGAGGAAAGCAAGGCCAAGAGCATCCTCAACGTCAAGAAGTTCAAGAAGGGCAAGATCTCGGGGCGCGACCTGGTCTTCTTCGGCGAACAGATCTCCACGCTGCTCTCCGGCGGCGTCCCGCTGGTCAGGGCGCTCTCCCTGCTGGGCGAACACGCCGAGAACAAGAACCTGGGCGCCGTGCTGGGCGCCATCACCAAGGAAGTCTCCGCGGGCGGCGCGCTGCACAAGGCGCTGGAAAAGCACCCGAAAGTTTTCGACGAGGTCTGGATCTCCCTGGTGCAGGCCGGCGAGGTCTCGGGCCAGCTGCCCACCGTGCTCAGGCAGATAACGGCCTATAACGAATCGCAGGAGAACCTGAAGTCCAAGATCATCACCGCGCTGGCCTACCCCGCCGTGCTGATGTGCTCTTCCGTGGGCGTCCTGATCTATTTTATCGTCTACATCGTCCCGGTCTTCGCCGACATCTTCCGGGACTTCAACCTGAAGCTCCCGTTCATCACCCAGATGATAGTCTCGGTGTCGGGCGTCGTTTCCAAGTATTTCGTGCTGATGATCATATCGGCCATCGGCTCCGCCTTCGCGTTCAAGGCCTATATCTCCACCCCGCCGGGCCGGCTGGCCTGGAACCATATCCAGTTCAAGATGCCGATGGTCGGCAGCCTGATCAAGAACATGGCCACGGAACGCCTGCTGACCACCATGTCCACGCTGATCCGCTCGGGCGTCAGCATCCTGAACGCCGTCGCCGTGCTCGAGGGCGCTTTCCGCAAGAACCTGATCTTCCAGAACGCGCTGAAGCAGGCCAAGAACGACATAGCCAGCGGCCGGTCCATTTCGGAATCCTTCAGGAAAACGGGGATCTTCCCCGGACTGGTGACGGAGATGATGTGGATGGGCGAAGAGTCGGGCAAACTGCCCGACATCATAGTCGTGCTGTCCAAGTTCTACCAGGAACAGATAGAGCAGTGGATCCGGCGGTTCTCGTCAATGATAGACCCTATACTGGTCGTCGGCATCGGCGGCATCATCGGCGTCATCGTCATGTCCATCTTCATGCCTATCTTCCAGCTGTCCCAGATCGGCGCGCATTAGGGGCAGGGGCCGGAAGTATCAAGCATCGGGGACACCTTGCCGCAAGGTGTCCCCGAACTTAATTTTTACTTATCTTCGCGCGTTTTATTTGTCATTATGTTGCTATTGAAAAAACGGGATTTGTCTGGTAGACTATAT
>CAZJUL010000358.1:0-3158 GCA_964549095.1 uncultured Elusimicrobiaceae bacterium | reverse complement strand
CTATCCTCAAGCACCGCCGCCCCGACCTCCATAGTGCGCCGCGACGCAAGCGGCAATTTCTCGGCGAACAATATCACGGCCACCTTCAGCGGCACGGTTTCCTCGGCCACTAATATCCGCGGCGGCGCCGCGGGCTCCCTGCCTTACCAGTCGGCCGCCGACACCACGGCGATGCTGGCGGCGGGGACACAGAATTACCTGCTGCAGGCCAACGGGGCCGCCGCCCCGAGCTGGATAGAGTCTACCAGGGCCAATACGGCGAATACGATCGTGCGGCGCGACGCCAGCGGCGATTTTGCCGCGCATAACATAACGGCCGTCACCTTCGGCGGCACAGTGTCCACGGCCACCAACCTGGGCGGCGGCGGGGCGGGCTATATCCCCTACCAGTCCGCCGCCAATACCACTGCTATGCTGGGCGCGGCGCCTGGGGTCAATTACGTAATGCTGTCCACCACCAACGGGACCGTCCCGCTGGGATGGATCCAGTCCACCGACACCAGCGTCGGCAATACCATAGTCAGGCGCGACGCAAGCGGCAATTTCTCGGCCAGCACCATTACGGCCGCCCAGTTCAACGGTACCACTACCGGCGGTTCAAGCTATATACAGTCCACCGTAGGGACCAACGATTATATAAGGGTCAGGGGAGCTGACACCGGGGACAACGCCGGCTACCTGGAAATAGCCACCGCCGACGACGGGAACGAGCCGATCTATGTACAGCAATACTCGGATCTGGCCGGCAACCCGTGGGGAACGCTTACCCGGTCCGCCACGCTGCTGGACGCGAGCGGCAATACCAGTTTCCCCGGCTATGTCTTCGCCCAGTACTTCAACATGAACGCCGATGTCAAGACCACCCAACCGCAGTACCTTGTCGGGGAATGGAGCAGCGATAAGTACCTGCGGTACGTGGACCCGGTCAATGTCACCGTGGGCAATTCCGACAAAGTGGGCGGGCTGTACCCGGCCCCCGGCGGCACCTCGGCGCCCGGCGCCAACCAGGTGATAAGGTCCAATGACAGCGCCTATACCTATTTTGGCTGGATCAACACGGTTTCCGGCGACAACTCGACCACGGCGATCTCCAGGGTATACGCTTCTAACGATCCCTTTATAAGGTATTACACCCTGGCCAACTTTACCACCCAGATTAAATCCCAGGCCGCCATCAACGGCGGCAACTGGGGCATTAATGTCACCGGCACCGCCGCCACCGCCACGAAACTGGCGGCCAACGGCTCTAACTGCGGCTCCGGCGAGTTCGCAGCCGGCGTGAACGATTACGGGCAGGCGGAAGGCTGCACTTATTTCGGCACTTCGGACCAGCTGTCAGCGCATACCAGTGCCAGTTCCGCCCATAACGCCACAAGCGCTAACACCGGAAGCCGCATTGTGATGCGCGACAGTTCGGGCAATTTCTCCGCAGGTACGATTACCGCAACTAGTTTTGTGGGTGCTCTAAGCGGTAACGCGGCCACCGCCAGCGCCCTGGCCGCAAACCCCACGGATTGCTCCGGAGTGCAGTTCGCCCGCGGCATAAACGCGGCCGGCACAGCGTCCTGCGCCCAGCCGTCCGACATTACAGGCAACGCGGCGACGGTATCTAACGGGGTTTACACTAATGGTACCTACGCCAATCCCGGCTGGATCACTTCTTTGGCCGGGTCCAAGATATCGGGCGATATCGGCGGCAACGCCGCAAATGTCACGGGCGTAGTCGGGGTCACTAACGGCGGTACCGGCCTCACCGGCGGCACCTCTACAAAAGTCCTTTGTTGGAAAACGAACACTTCTATTGGGACATGCAGTGATACCCCAACAGCGTCCGGCTGCACTTGCGAATAAGGGGAAACCAGGGACAGCGCCCTGTTTAACCGGCAGGCGATAGTTAAAGGAATTTGTTTCGGGTTTTTATTTCTTTCCGGGCTTGGCGGAGGCCCATTTCTTCCAGGCCTTTTCCAGCTGTTCCGGGCCGTTAAAGCCGTAAGCGCCGGAGAAGGCGCGGTCCAGGTCCCCGACATCCCTCAATTCCTTGCAGAACTTTTCGAACTTGAAGGGGGAATTGCCCCTTTTCAGGAAGCGGACGATGCTGTGCGCCTGCGCGTAAAAAGTGCCGGCCGAAAGCGGGTCCGGCGCCCCGGTCTGCGAGAAGAACTCCTCGAGGGGGATAGGGTTAGCCACCTTCGGCCCCTTATAGGAGGGCTGCACCGGGCCGCTCACCTCTTTTTCCATCATAGCGGCCAGGCCTTCGTTCAGCCAGAACGGCATAAGCTCCGGGGCGCTCTGGAAGAAGCTGGCCATATAGAGGTGGGCCAGCTCGTGCGCGAAGGTCTTCTTGACGAACGGCTCGTAAAGGGCCAGGGACCATTCCGAGCCGCGCGGGCCGTTCTTGCGGACTATCCCGGTGGACCATTCCGGCGGGGCGAACTTTCCGGCGAGGTAGGTTTCCTTGTCGCCGTATAAATAAACTTCCACTTTCGTCCTGTCCGCCCAGTCGCTCAGGAAGCGCAGGTCGCGCCGCAGGGTCATGAAAACCATTTCCATCTCCGACCCGCAGTTCCTGCCGGCGGGGTTCTCCTTGTACAGCCGGAAATGCGAGGTGGTGGCGGTGTTCCAGCCGCTTTCGGACGCGCGCAGCCCGGCGGGGGAGAGCAATAAAAGACAGAGTATTATTTGAACCATAATTTCAGCGCCTCCAGTGTCCTGGCCGTCGCGCCCTGCAGGTTTTCAAGGGCTGTTTTGGCGTTGGCGCCCGCGGTCTTCAGGAAATTGGCGTCCGTCAACAGCACGCTCAGCCGGGCCCGCAGGTCCTGGGCGTCAGCCACCAGGAAACCGCCCCGCGTCTTTAAAAGCGTGTCGGCGGCCTCTTTGGTGCTCTGCACGTGCGGCCCGAACAGTACCGGTTTGGAGAACGCGGCCGGCTCCAGCAGGTTGTGGCCTCCGATATTTACCAGCGTTCCGCCCACGAAGGCCGCGGCGGAAAGCGCGTAGAAATTGACCAGCCAGCCCGTCTCGTCGATGAGCAGGCAGTCGGTGTCGCCCGTAACGGGGGCGGTTTCCCGGGCGCTCCAGGAGAGGAAGCTGATCTTCTTGGACGCCAGCAGCTCGCGCGTCTCGCCGGCGCGCTCCGGGTGGCGGGGGGCTATCACCAG
>CAZJUL010000357.1:572-3158 GCA_964549095.1 uncultured Elusimicrobiaceae bacterium | reverse complement strand
AATCCACGGCCGCCTGGGGAGTGGAGGCGCGCGTCCCGTTCCTGGACAAGGAATTCCTGGAAACGGCCATGAGCATCGATCCGCAGGAAAAGATGTGCGTCCCCGGCCAGCGGATGGAAAAATGGATACTGCGCAAGGCTTTCGAAGGCTATATCCCCGACGAAGTGCTCTGGCGGCAGAAGGAACAATTCTCCGACGGCGTCGGTTACGGCTGGATAGATTCCCTTAAAGCCCGCGCCGAAAAAGAAGTCACCGACAAACAGATGGAAAGCGCCGCCTACCGCTTCCCGGTCAAGACCCCGGTGACGAAAGAAGGCTACCGCTACCGCGCCGTCTACGAATCCCATTTCCCGAACCCCGAAGCGCCCAAACTGGTCCCCGACGGCCCCAGCATCGCCTGCAGCACGCCGACGGCCATCCGCTGGGACGCGTCCTGGGCGAAATCGGCCGACCCTTCGGGCAGGGCCGTAAGCGTGCACAAGGGCGGGGACACCTTGCCGCAAGGTGTCACCAAAGCTTGATACACAAAGCCTGTGACACCGTTCGCTCCGTCAGACCTTGTTCCTCAAGCGCCGCGAAGGCCTTAACTTCCGCGGCGCTTGATCCTTTTACACGGATTTTACCTCCTTTTAGCGCGGCCTTTACCGCGGAATATTACACTATGAATACGGAAACAGAGCGGAAAACAAGGAGCCTGCATGATACCTGCCGCAAATAACCTGAAGACCTCGGCCGCCGCGCTGGCGTTCTTTCTCGCCTCGGCCGCCTGGGTTTCGCCCGAATTCGAACAGGATCTCTCCGCCGCCTTGGCGGATACGCGCGAGGCGGTGAACGCCTGCTCGCCGACGGGGGGTGCGTCCGGCGCCGCGCCGGCAGAAGTCGCCTTGACCGCGAAAGCCGGGTAGCGCGCGCGGGATACTCCGGCGGGCCGCTGTGGACGCGCGTTTTTACCGCCAACACTACTTTGCTATCATATTAGCCGGCGTTATGAACGAAAAAATACTAATAGTGGAAGACGAAAGGGACATCGTCCGGCTGCTGGATTATAACCTTAAAAAAGACGGGTACCGGACGGTACAGACACAGAACGGACGCGCGGCCCTGGACCTGGCCGTGAAGGAAAAGCCGGACCTCGTCATCCTGGACCTGATGCTGCCCGGCATGGACGGGCTGGAGGTCTGCAAGCTGCTCAAAAAAGATGCGCGCACCGCACATATCCCTATCATCATGCTTACGGCCAAGAGCGCTGAATCCGACAAGATAGTCGGCCTCGAACTGGGGGCCGACGATTATGTGACCAAGCCTTTCGGCGTCAAAGAACTGCTTGCCAGGATAAAAGCCGTGCTGCGGCGCTTCAGGCCCGAAGCGCCCTCCGCCGCCGGGCCCGAAAAGCTCAAATGCGGCGCGCTGGAGGCGGACCTCGCGAAGATCGAGGTCCGCGTGAAAGGCGTGCGCGTGGAAACCACCGCCAAGGAATTCGAACTGCTCAGGGCGCTGCTGCTTTCCGGCGGGCGCGTGCTCTCGCGCGAAGTCCTGCTCGAAAAGGCCTGGGGCGTGGACGCGGCCCTTGAGGTGGAGACCCGCACCGTGGACGTGCATATAGGCACGCTACGGAAAAAGCTGAAAGGCGAGGGGCGGCGCATACTGACGGTGAAGAACTACGGCTACCGGTTCGACGACAAGCAATGAAGATCCTTAAAACTTTCAGGGCACGGCTTTTTCTCTCCTACCTGGCCCTTTCCGCGGCCGTGCTGGCGACGGCTTTCTTCCTGGTCTACGGCCGGATAGAGCGCGCCGAACTGTCCGCGCTGAAGGGGAACCTCTCCGCCGAAGCAGCGCTCGTCTCCGCCCAGTTAAAGCCCTCCGACCTCGGCCGCGGCGGGAGATCCGGCCTCCCCGCCGCGGCAGGACAAAGGCTGGCGGCCACGGTCAGATCCCTCGGCGAGCGGGTCAACTCGCGCATCACGGTGGTGGCCGCCGACGGGCTGGTGCTGGCCGACTCGAACCTGGACGCCGCCGGCGTCGGCGCCATGGAGAACCACGCTGACCGCCCGGAGGTGGCTGAAGCGCTGGCCGGCAGGGCCGCCTATGATTTCAGGCGCTCCGCTACCCTGGGCAAAACGATGCTGTACGCCGCCTACCCGGTGGCCCACGGCGGGGACGTGAAAGGCGCTGTCAGGCTGGCCATCCCGGCCTCCGAACTGGACGCTATGCGCGCCCTGCTGAAAAAAGCGCTGCTGGCCGCAGCGGCTCTCGCGCTGCTGTTCTCCTTTTTCCTGGGCCTGGCCGTCTCGGCCGGACTCTCGCGGCCTTTCGACAAGATAGTCTACGGCTCAAAAAAATTCGCGGCAGGCGACTTCTCCTACCGGATCCAGAAGGACTTCCAAGGGGAGTTCGGCAAGCTGGCGGAAACCCTTAACACCATGGCCGGCGCCATAGAAGAGAACATTAAGAGGGTGGAACTGCAGGCCCAGCAGCTGGGCGCGGCTTTCTCCAACATGGCCGAAGGCGTGCTGACCACGGGCCCCGGAGGAGAAGTGCTTGCGTTGAACCCCGCCGCGGAGCGTCTCTTCGGCGTCGCCGCGG
>CAZJUL010000357.1:0-562 GCA_964549095.1 uncultured Elusimicrobiaceae bacterium | reverse complement strand
GCTGAGCGCTATCTGCGACAGGGCGCTCACCGGCAGGAAGCCGGTCTCGGAGGAGATAGACTTCGCCGTGCCGGTGAAAGGGACCTTCAGGGTGAACGCTTCGCCTATCTTTGAAACCGGCGCCGTCTCAGGCTGCCTGATAGTGGTGCACGACATAACCGAACTGCGCCGCCTGGAAACCATGCGCAGCGATTTCGTGGCCAACGTCTCCCACGAGCTCAAGACGCCCCTGACCGCCATCCGCGGCTACGTTGAGACGCTCATGGAGGGAGCGCTGAACGACCCGGCGCACGCCCGCGAGTTCCTGCAGGTCATCCACGACCACGCGCGCAGGCTGGACAATATCGTGAACGACCTGCTGAAGCTGTCCTATATCGAATCCGCCGCCGTTACGGTGGAAAAGAAGCCCGTCGGGCTCAGGCAGCTCGCCGAAGGGCTTATCGCCGGGCTCGCCTCCGCCTCCCGCGCGAAAAATATTGCCGTCGCCAACCGGATAGCCCCCGGCCTGATAGTCCAGGCGGATAAGGAAAAGCTGGAACAGGTCCTGATAAACCTGCTGGAC
>CAZJUL010000356.1:453-3161 GCA_964549095.1 uncultured Elusimicrobiaceae bacterium | reverse complement strand
ACTCCTGCCGCTGGTCCTGAACACTGAAAAGATAGCCGACAGCTCCGCCATCGGGGAGCTACTGGGCCGCGCGCTTAAGGGCAAAAAAGCGCTGCTAGTCGTCTCGGCGGATCTTTCGCATTACCCGGACCACGCCTACGCCAAGCTGGTGGACGAAACGCTGGGCCGGGCCATAGCCACCATGAACCCGGAGTACTTCTGGCTGACGAACCGACTGCTGCTCAACAAGGGGATACCGGGCCTGGGCACCTGCGCCTGCGGCGAGGCCGCCATCGCCGCGGCGATGGCCGCCGTCAACACGCTGGGCACCGCGCGTTTCCTGGAGCTGAAGTACGCCGATTCATACGACGAATTCCCGGAGCAGTCCGCGAAGGACCGCGTGGTCGGGTATATGGCCGGGGCTTTCGTAAAGACCGATAAGCCCGTGCCCGGCAAGGTGGTCCTGGATGAAGGCCAGAAAAAAGAACTGCTGAAAGAGGCGCGGGCCGAGATAGAGAACCTCCTGCTCGGGCGCAAGCCCGAACGGCCTCTCCTCTCAGGGGATTACGCGTATAACCTGCCCGGCGCGGTTTTCGTGACGCTCACCCGCGACGGGGCGCTGCGCGGCTGCATAGGGACCATAGAGGCCAGGATGCCGCTGCTGGACGCCGTGCGCTACGGGGCGGCGGCCGCCGCTTTCGACGACAGGCGCTTCGAGCCGGTGGGCAAAGGGGAACTGGAGAAGCTGAAGATAGAGATCTCGATACTGTCGCCGCTCAAAAAGATCCCCGACGCCGGGCAGATAGTTCCGCACAAGCAGGGCGTGGTGCTGGCGGCCGGCGGGCGCTCGGGGCTGTTCCTGCCGCAGGTCTGGGAACAGATACCGGGCAAAGAGGACTTCCTCGGCGAGCTCTGCTCGCAGAAGGCGGGCCTGCCCCGCGACTGCTGGCGCGACAAGAAGACGGATATTTATATTTTCACCGTTGACGCTTTCGTGGAATAGGCGGAGGAACGCTATGGCGCTGATGGACAAATGCCCGTTCTGCATGGGTACCGTCCCGGCTAACACCCCCGTGTGCGAACACTGCAACCTGGGGATAGCCACCGGCACCTGCTACGCCTGCAAGAAACTGAACGCGCCCGGCGCGCAGGTGTGCGCGTTCTGCGGCGGGAAATACCTCGTCGGGGTGGAGCCGGGGTTCGTGCCTATCGTCAAGGAAAAACCCGCCCCGGTCGTGCAGAGAGGCATACACGCTAACCGCCCGCCGGAATTCCCGGAGCTGGCCCCTGCCCTGCGGGAGGAATTGACCGCCAAGCTCGCGGAGCAGGCCCCTCAGCCCGAAGAATCGGAGGCGGAAGAAACTTCCTGCGAAACTGAAGAGTCTGAAGATGAGGCACAGGAAACGCCGGCCGAAACCGCCGCCGAAGAACCCGTGACGCCGCCGCCGGCCGAAGCTCCTCCCCCGGCCAAAGCCGTACTTCCGAAAATTTACGAAAAGATATCCGAAGAGCTGGACCCGGAGAACGGCCTGCCGCTCGAGGTCCGCTGCCTGAACGACTATTCCGAAATGACGATGATCCGCGCCGGCGCTTTCGTGATGGGCTCGCCGGACGAAGAGGGGAACCCGGACGAGCATCCCCGCCGCGAGATCTGGCTGGAAGCTTACTATATGGACCGGCGCCAGGTGACCGCGGGCCAGTTCAGGAAATTCTGCACGCTGATGCGGCGGGATATGCCCGCCCAGCCGCCGTGGAGCACCGACAAGCATCCGGTGGTAAATGTCAGCTGGTACGAGGCCGCCGCCTACTGCGAATGGGCCGGGAAATTCCTGCCCACCGAGGCCCAATGGGAAAAAGCGGCCCGGGCCGGCAGCGACACGAAATTCAGCACGGGAGCCGGCGAAAAAGGCCTGGGCGACTACGCCTGGTACTCGGCAAATTCCAACCAGCGGGCGCACCCCGCGGGGGAAAAGAAACCCAATAAATTCGGATTTTACGATCTGCCGGGCAACGCGCTGGAATGGTGCCAGGACGGCTACGACGAGACTTTTTACGAGCACGGCACCGACAAGGACCCGCGCGGGACGGAAAGCGCCATAGTCCTGGTCTGCAGGGGCGGCGCCTGGAACCTGGACGCCTCCAACCTGCGCTGCGCCCGGCGGGGCTGCCGCCAGCCGAACGACCGTACCGACAACCTGGGTTTCCGCTGCGTTTCCGCCACCCTTAACCCGCTGAACGCGCCTTCCGCCGAACCTCCCGCCCAAGATGCAGAGTCCGAAGAAGAAACCGGCTGCGAAGGATCAGAAGAATAGAGCAGCGCTCAATACGGCAACAGGCCTGCGCCGGTTTGCGGCCGTAGGAACGCTTTTAGGGATCAGGCGCGCGGCGCCGGGGCGGTCTTTTGTATCCGCACCAGGAAGAAGCAGGGAAGGAGGGCGGCCGTGACGGCCAGGAGGGCTGTGCGCAGGCCGAAGATAGGCACCAGCGCGCCGGAAACGGCGAAGGCGCCGGCGGCAGCGCCCAGCAGGTCGGCGGCGTAAAGTTTTTCAGGCGCGCCGGAGCGGTTCTGCGCGGCCGCGAAGTACCCGCCCATCACCGCGCCACCGGCGAAGAGCGCCAGCAGGGAAACGGCGAATTGCGCGCCGGCGCCCATTCCGGCGAAACCCGGGGCGTAAAAGTAAAGCCACGCCGAAAGCGCCAGCGCAAAGACCGGCAGGCCGTAAAGCCCG
>CAZJUL010000356.1:0-443 GCA_964549095.1 uncultured Elusimicrobiaceae bacterium | reverse complement strand
AAAAAAGGCCGCGCCGGCGGCGGCCCCCGCCATGAAGCCCGAGAAAAGCGCCCCCAGTTTCCAGCTGAGCTGGCCGTTGGCCGTCTGGAACAGGAGCAGCAGCACCACCTCGAAACCCATCGCCCAGAACCCGGTCAGGAATACCGCTGCGCCGGTACCGCCGCCAAGGATGGCCCCCGGCTTCAGCAGGCGGACGATAAACAGGGCCGCCAATATGACCACCGCGAAGAGGCCGGTAAACGCGGCGGGGGAAACGAACATCGAGAGCCAGAGCTTCCACAGGTGGAAATAGGCGGCCGGGTCCAGGTCGGTGTTCAGCGGCGGCTGTTTGGCCCTGCCCAGCATCGCCTGCGCCCATTGCTTGCGGTAGGCGTCCAGCAGGAAAGGCAGGCTTTGCGGGACCACGTGCGAGTTCTTCAGCTTCCTGGCGGCGTAGCGCTTCG
>CAZJUL010000355.1:0-3172 GCA_964549095.1 uncultured Elusimicrobiaceae bacterium | reverse complement strand
AGATCCCGGCGCAGAAATCCCTGTCCGCCATCGAGGCGGTGCCCGGGAAGGGCGTCATAGCCACACTGAAGGGGCGGCAGGTGCTGGCCGGCAGCCCCAAGTGGTTCGCGGCGCGGGGCATAGAGGTGCCGGCGGCGGTGCAGGAGGAGATAAAGAATTCTCCCGGGTCGCTGCTGCTGCTGGCCGACGAGGGAGGCTTTAAGGGGTACGCCGCGCTGGGCGATTCCCTGCGGCCGGAAGCGCGCGGCCTGGTGGCGGAGCTGGCGGCTATGGGGATAGAGTCGGTGATAGCTTCGGGCGACCGCGCGCCTGCGGTGCGCGAGGCGGCCGAGGCGCTGGGCATAAAGGATTTTTATTCGGAGGTGTTCCCGGAGGAGAAGCGCCAGATAGTGCTGCGGCACAAGGCGCTGGGCAAGAAGGTGGCGGTGGTGGGGGACGGGTTCAACGACGCGGAGGCGCTTTCGGAGGCGGACATCGGCATTGCTTTGCGGTCCGGGACCGATATCGCGGTGAAGTCCAGCGATATCACGCTGATGCACAACGGCATCGCGGGGGTGGCTTCGGCGGTCAAGCTGGCCAAGGCCATAAGGCGCGTGATAGTGGAGAACCTGGCCTGGGCTTTCGCCTACAATATCCTGCTGATACCGCTGGCGGCCGGGGCTTTTTATCCGTGGTTCGAGGTCGTCATACCGCCGTATTTCGCGGGCGGGGCGATGGCGCTGAGTTCCGTGTCGGTGGTCTTCAATTCGCTGCGGCTCCGGCGGGGAAAGATCTGACCTGCTCCTCCCTTTCAGAAAGGGAGGTCGGGAGGGATTTGATAATAAGAGGGATCCAATAATATGAAAACAAAAGACACGAAATTCGGCTATACCGACAAGCACGCGCAGTCCGCGGATAATATTAAACTGCCGCCGATAGAGGCCTGGGAGAACCAGTATAAGAGGGACTATACGATAAAGATAGTGCACCCGGAATTTACTTCGGTGTGTCCCAAGACCGGTCTGCCGGATTTCGGTGTGATCACGGTGGAATATGTTCCGGCCAGGCTGTGCCTGGAGCTTAAGTCGATAAAATATTACTTCCTGCAGTACCGGAACCTGGGCATCTTCATGGAGAATTCCGTCAACCGGATACTGGACGACGTGGTGAAGGCCATCAAGCCCAAAAAATGCACGGTCACCGGCGAGTTCACGGCCCGCGGCGGCATAAGGTCCGTGATAGTCGCCGAATATAAGAAAAGCTAGGCGCGAAAGGCTTTTTCCGCGTTCTTTTGCTATAATATAATTAGGATTTCGCCCAGTTGGCGCAGCTGGCTAGCGCGTTCCCTTGACATGGGAAAGGTCACAGGTTCAAATCCTGTACTGGGCACCATTTTCAAGCGTGTTATGAAAAAAGTCGTGAAGATCTCCAGTCTGCGCGGCCTTTCGGAGACCGCGCAAAACCTCTCCTGGTGGCTGTCCCGGCCGCCGGAGCAGCGTGTTTCCGCGGTAGAGAACCTGAGGAGGCGGAGCGATGGAGTTTCAGCGAGACTTCAAAGAACTGCTCGGGTTGTTCAACTCCCATAAAGTAGAGTACCTTATCATCGGCGCCCATGCGTTGGCCTGGCATGGCGCTCCCCGTTATACCGGCGACCTGGACCTGCTCGTGAATCCGGCCGCCGCCAACGCGAAGAAGATAATGGCCGCGCTGGATAAGTTCGGTTTCGGCTCCCTGGGGCTGAAAGCGGCGGATTTCTCGGCGCCGGGTAAAGTGGTGCAGCTCGGGGTTCCGCCGGTAAGGGTGGATATCCTTACTTCCCTCACGGGGCTTTCCTGGCGGAAGGCGGCCGCCGGCGCGGTCCGCGGCACCTACGGCGGCCTCCGGGTCCGTTACCTGGGGAAACAGGGGCTTATCGCCAACAAGAAAGCGCTTGGCCGGAAAAAAGACCTGGCGGACATAGAAGCTATCGGAGAGGATTAGAACATGGCTGATACTGAAAAACAACGCTCGCCGGTAGAGATAATGCGGCATTCGATGGCGCACGTGATGGCGCAGGCCGTCATCGAGCTTTTCCCGGGCACCAAGCTGGCCATCGGCCCGGACATAGAGAACGGTTTCTATTACGATTTCGACACGGAGCACCACTTCGTCCCCGAAGACCTGCCGAAGATAGAAAAGAAGATGAAGCACATCATCGGGGCTGCGCAGAAGTTCGAGCGCTTCGAGATGCCCCGCGAAGAAGCGCTGAAGCATTTCGGCGAAAAGGGGGAGAAGTACAAGGTGGAGCTCATCACCGACCTGCCTGAAGGCACCGTTATTTCCCTTTACCGCAACGGCCCGTTCGAGGACCTCTGCAAGGGCCCGCACGTGGCGCATACCGGCCAGCTGAAGGCCTACAAACTCACCTCCATAGCCGGCGCCTACTGGCGCGGCGACGAGAAAAGGCCCATGCTCCAGCGCATCTACGCCGTGGCTTTCGAGAGCAGGGAAGAGCTGGACGCCTACCTGAAGCAGCAGTAAGAGGCCGCCAAGCGCGACCACCGCAAGCTGGGCAGGCAGCTGGACCTCTACAGCGTCAACGAGGCCGTGGGCCCGGGCCTGGTGCTCTGGCACCCGCACGGCGCCCGCATCCGCCACGCCATAGAGACCTACTGGAAAGAGGAACATTTCAAGGGCGGCTACGACCTGGTCAATACCCCGCATATCGGCCGCGCCGGGCTGTGGGAGACCTCCGGCCACCTCGGTTTCTACAAAGACTCCATGTACGCGCCGATGAAGATCGACGAGATGGAATATTACGTCAAGCCGATGAACTGCCCGTTCCACATACAGATCTACCAGAGCCGCCAGCGCTCCTACCGCGACCTGCCGCTGCGCTGGGCCGAGCTGGGCACCGTGTACCGCTATGAAAAGGCGGGCGTGCTGCACGGCCTCATGCGGGTGCGCGGCTTCACGCAGGACGACGCCCACATCATCTGCACCCCGGAGCAGATAGAGGCCGAGACCGTCGAGGTGCTGCGCTTCTCGCTGAACATCTGGAAGACCTTCGGCTTCACCGATATCAAGGCCTACCTGGCCACCCGGCCGGATGGCGCCGTGGGCGACCCCGCGCGCTGGGAACAGGCGCAGCAGAGCCTGCGCGCAGCGGCCGCGCGCGAGAACGTGCCCGTCGAGGTGGACGAGGGCGGCGGCG
>CAZJUL010000354.1:0-3173 GCA_964549095.1 uncultured Elusimicrobiaceae bacterium | reverse complement strand
TCCATGCAACCTCGTCTATATTAAACCATGGTTGCACTTCTAAATAGAACCCAGTTTTTGGCCGGGCCGGGCATTCCGGCCTAAAAGTTCCTGGGCCTTAATAGTTTCAAAAACTTCCCTTTCAGCCCATCTGGTATTTCGCCTAATTTGATAACCTGATAGTCAGGGAAAATGCGCCGGGACTGCCGGCGTAAATATTCGAGTCCAGGAGAGATAAATGAAGACAGCGGTAATGATCAATCTTTTGACAGCGGCGGCCCTGGCGGCCCCGGCCTTCGCCGGCGAAGCCCGGAACAGCGCTATGTCCGCTCTGGCCGGCGCCGCGGGAACGGAGTCGGCGCAGGCAATGATCCCGGCGGTATCCGCCCCGAAAGCGGTTTGCGTCACGAAAGCGCCGACGCAGGCCTGGACAGCCGAAGCCAAGAAAGTTTATGCGAAATATATAGAGAGCGGCGACCTTTTCCTGCTGCCCGAGGCGAAGAAATCGGAACTGCCGGCCGCCGCGCTGAAGCAGCTGAACAAGGACAACGCGGAGCAGCATTCCTACGGCCCCACTTTCGCCGCCACGGCTTACAAGCTCGTGGTGAAGGGCCAGGCGGCCTTCATAGTGCATAACGACAAGGACGGCCACAGCCTGACGGTCCATATCTTCGACGCTTCCGGCAAGCTCGCGGCCAGGGGTCACGCGGACGAATCCACCCCGCTTTACTGGGACAACCTTAACGCCTCCTCCTCCGGGAACGCCGGTTCCGGCAGCGGCTCCGGCGGCTACGTGAACCCGGGCTACGGCAATAACAGCGGCCCCGACGCCATAGACGACGGTTCGGGCAACGGCCCCGCGGGCGGCGGGCCTGACGACACCAGCTGGGACGGCTGCGGCAGCACCGGCACGGGCGGCGGCACCGGTCCCGACGGCTCCGGCGGCGGCGTGGATTTCTGATCTCCGCCGAACGCGTAAAAAGCCCGGGCCTCCCCGGGCTTTTTTATGCGGAAATCCGGTGACATACGACCTATTAAGGAGTATGAATTAAGTCGTATGTCACCGTAATTCCGTAAAATGATAGAATAAGAGCGGGACAGCGTTAATTTTAAGGCCCGAAAACCCGGAGGAAAATATGAAAAAGAAAACCAACAATATGTGCGGCTGCGCCTGCGGCCGCCCGCAGAAAACCCTGACCTCTCCGGCCGACGCCGTGATGGCGCTGTGCGTGCTGGCCCTGGCCAGCGACGGGAAGCTGGACAAGCGCGAGCTTGAGCGCGTGGACCAGATGATAGTAATGAGCCCGCTTTTTGCCGGCGTGAAGAGCGCCCGCGAATACGCCGTCTGCATAGCGGACGCCGTGGCGGAGAAAGGGCGCGGCGAAATGATAGCGGAAGCCGCCGCCCTGCTGCCGGACCGGCTGGCCGAAACCGCCTACGCCTGGGCCGCGCAGATGGTAATGGCCGACGGCAAGGTGGTTTCGCCGGAGCACAGGTTCCTTTCGGAGATCCGCAAGGCCCTCGGCGTCCACGGGGTGCTGGCGGGTAAAATAAACGCGGTGACCGCGATAATGAACAGGACCAAGTAAGCCGCCCTGTCGGCCGCCGGGCCACAACAACGGCGCGCAAAAAGGCGCCGGGCCGTTCCTGAAAACAGCCCGGCGCTTTTCATTTGTGCCGCCGTCCTGAAAGATTCAGCGCTTCCGCTTGTATATAATAGTAGGAGGCATGATGATGAACGATGAAGAACTGCAGCTGGTAAAGGCGGCAGCCGCGCGGGACGTCCAAGCTTACGGCGTGCTGGTCAGGAAGTACCAGGGCCTGTTCTTCAGCCTGGCCTTCGGGATGACGGGCAGCCGGGAAGACGCGGAAGATATAGCGCAGGCCGGCTTTATCACCATATACGAAAAACTGGGCGGCTTCGACGGCAGGCGCCCGTTCCGCAACTGGGCCTACACCATAATCCTGAATAAAATAAGGAACCACCTGCGCAGGAAAAGGCTTTTAAACTTCTTATCCCTGGATTCTTTCACGGAGCCGGACGGGCAGCCGGTACAGATAGCCGACGGCGCGCAGAACACGGAGGACAAGGCCCGTGAGAACGAACTGCTGCGGGAGATAGAGGCGAAACTCCTTGAATTGCCGCCGGAACTGCGCGAGGCCTTCGTCCTTTTCCACTTTCAGAATAATTCCGTGGGCGATATCGCCGCCCTGACCGGCGCGACGGAGAACGCCGTAAGCATACGGCTGCACCGCGCCCGCGCGGTGCTTGCCGCGAGTCTTACAGGCAAACTGCCGGGTCAGGGCGAGGCTTAAATTTAACGGGAGGAAAAACCTATGAACGCTTTGGATGACAAGGATCTAGAAACGGCTTTTACCGCCGCCTGCCGGAACCGCAAAGCGGCCGACGCCCCCGACCTCTGGCCCGGGATAGAAGCCGCCATAACCCGCGGACACGGCGCCCGCGCCGGTCTTTACCGCAAATTGGGGTTCGCCGGGGCTTTCGCGGCAGTCGCCTTTATCGTGCTCGGCCTTGCCGTTCCCGGGTTCACGCAGAACGCCATCGACCGCATTAAACGCCTCTTCAGGGGTGACTTTTCCCTTTCGCTGGGCGGGAAAGAGCTCTCCGGCGTCCTGATCTCCGAGGACGGCGAGGAAAAAGAGATCAAAGTGGACGGGAACGTGGTCAAAGTCAGAATGTCGCCGATGTACGAGAACTCGGTATTGATCAAGCTCGCGGTATATCTGAAAAACGATAAGGGAGAGCTTAAGCTTGTCTCCAAGCCTTCGATCGTCACGCTAAAGGGAAAACAGGCCGAAATAAAGGTGACCGGCTTTGACGGAAAAGAGTTCTACAAATTCAGGATCAAGCCGGAAGCGGATACTAAGACCTACCGGGGAGATATTATTAAAGTGAAATAGCTTTTTGGGTTTCCCCGGGCCTGAAGCAGGACGGGTTTGCTAGAATAATAACGGCAGGCGGGGTGATACGGCAACCGGGGGTTCCGGACTTTTGACGGTAAATTACAGGTTTATGATAACAGATCCCTTCTCCGCACTTCTCGCCCGGGCCCTGGAAAAACGGAAGCCTCTCCTCGAGACGCTTCAGCGCGAGGGGACGGATTGTTACAGGCTTTTTCACTGCGTCGCCGAGGGCCTTACCGGGCTTACGCTGGACCGCTACGGCGCTTTGC
>CAZJUL010000353.1:2873-3179 GCA_964549095.1 uncultured Elusimicrobiaceae bacterium | reverse complement strand
AATCCCCACGACATCCGGTAGAAGCCGGCCTCGAAGCTGCCCAGGGAAGCGCCCGCGCGGTTGTACTGCTTTACGTTCAGGTTAAGCTGCACGATGAGCTGGTTGAGCATCGTGGCCAGCGCGTTAAGCGTATCTATGTGCTTATTGATCACGGCCTCCAGCTCGTTCAGGCCGGCCAGCTCGCGCGCCAGCGCCGCGCGCCTTAACTCCAGCCGCCTGCGCTCCGCCGCGGACCCGCCGCCGCTGTTATAGCGCCGCATAGCGGCGTTGAAATCGGTTTCCCGGCGCTTGTAAGCCGCCAGCCTG
>CAZJUL010000353.1:0-2821 GCA_964549095.1 uncultured Elusimicrobiaceae bacterium | reverse complement strand
CGCGTTCCGGGCCTGGCCCGAATCCACCAGCGCCAGGAGCGCCTGGTACCGCGACTTCAGGAAATCGTAGGATTCACGGCCCTGGTCGGTGCGGATGCCCATGGCCTTTAGTTTGTCGGAAGCGGCCTGGCGCATATCGTAGATGAGGCTGACCGTGATGTCGCCGCTGCTGGCCTTGTATTCGAAGAGGTTCCTGCGCGACGGCTCTTCCCAGACGGCTTCGGCTATCAGCAGGTCGGCGTAAAGCTCTTCTACGGAGACTCCGAAGCGCGGGTCGATCTCGCCTATAGAATAAGATACCGGGGACCGGCAGGGGATGGTTTTCCGCTGTACCACGCGCGCCATAGCGTGGAGGCGCGGCTTGTTGGGATAGGCCGCGTACCACGCCAGCGGCATGAAAACCACTACAAGTAGCATACCGATAAGGCCGCGCATTGTTAAATTATACCTTTACGGGGGGGAGTTCCGGAAAAGCCCGGAGGAGAAAGCAGATCCCCTGCCGGCAGGCAGGGGATCGGGGGAGCGGGCAGAATTACAGGGCGGTTATTTATGCGGCTTGCCCGGAGCGGCGGACGGGTCCTTGAAGTCCACCGTGTGCAGCCGCCATTTTTTCTTCGAGTACTTCAGGCTGATGACCAGCTCGGCGCTCTGCGCCGTCTTCATCGTGAGATAGCTGCCCTTCAGGTCTTTTTCCTTGCAGACTTCGGGCGTGGCGGTGCACTTGGTGCAGGTGATATCCTGCATCGGGCCGTATTTCTTTTCCACCCGCTTCAGGAACCGGTGCACCCTTTTTTTCAGCGCCGTCTTGTTCTCGGGGGAAAGGTTGGCCAGGTTATCCGGCTCGGCCTCGGTGGAAATAGCCACGCCTTTTTCCGTGCTGTCGCCTTCCGTGGCGCCGGCTTTCAGCATCCCGTCCGGCGCGGACGAGCGCTTATCGTCGTCGTCGGCCAGGTATTTTGCGTCCTTGCCGTTAAGCTTTTCCGAAACGACGCTCTTCAACAGGTCCTCTTCTTCGGCGGGCGCGGAGCTGTATGAAGCGGGGACATAAGAAGACGCGGGAGCCGTTTTAGCCGCGGCTGGCGCTGAGGCCGCGGTATCGCCCTTGGCCGGGGCGGCTTTCGGGGATGAAGCCGCGCCGCCTGAGTCGCCTCCGCCGCTTTCGCCGCCGCCCTTACCGCCGCCTTTGCCGCCGCCGACCGCGTTAGCCGCGGACACCTCGGGGGCTGCGCCCGCAGCAGCGGCTGCGCCGGCGCCGCCGGACATTTTAGCGTCATAATTGCTTTTCGCGCCGGCCTGCATTTTTTCCGTAGCGCCGCCCAGGTCCGGGTCGGACACGCCGCCGCCGGACATCCCGGACATACCGCCGGGCCTGTGGGCCGGGGAACCGCCGAAAGAGGAAGAGCCGCCGCCGTACCCGGCAGGGGAGCCGGAAGTTTTGCCGGGCGCAGGCTTGTCGTTCCTGGGAGGGTTGGAAGCGAAGAGGGGCGGGGGAGCCGCATTGCGGCCTTTGCCGGCGCTCACGGGCCCGCCGAAAACAGATCTGGGCGCGTCGTCCGGCTTGGAAGCGACCGGGGGGGCGGCCGCCGCGGCGGGGCTTTTTGCGGCAGTCTTGACCGGCAGCTGGGCGGAAGAAGAGCCCTGGGAACTCCTGCCGCCTCCCGAGAACGAATTACCGCCGCCCGGGCCCACCCACGAGCGGCCGGAGTCGGGGCCGGAGTAGAATTCACCGCCCGGCTCGAACTTGCCGGCGTAGTTCTCCTGGTAAAATTTTTCGAACGCGTCGGCTGGCTCCGCGCTATTTCCGTTCGCGCCGCGCTGCGCGGCGGCGGTACCGGCGGAGGAGGAGGGAACCGCGGCGCTCCAGTCGAACATGCTGTCGAGGAGGCTTTCCGCTTTCTTCTGTACCGTAACGCTGCCGCGCTTGAAATCGGCCATTATGCCGGTTTCCTGCTGCGGCGGGGTATGGCGCAGGACGGACTTGTAATTATTTCTCGGGAGCTGCCGGTTCGCCGCGCCGATATGCACGACGAGCAGGAACGCGCCCATAGTGAAGGCCGCAAAAGCCGTGACCAACATAAGTGAGGGGTTTCTTTTATCCATAGCCTTTCCTCGGAACTATAAATGACAGCTAATGATAGTATAAGTGGTTTTTCAGGATTTCGCCAGCCCTATTTTTATTTCCCCGATATTTCGCGAAATATAGCGGCGCGGCGTTTTTTGCGATATAATCTCAACAGCGGTATTTATAAAGGCGGAGAACCGGGCGATGGGCACTTCAAAAGAAACCATAGAATTCCTGCAGGACGCGCTGGAGCTGGTGCCCGAGGTCTCTTTCAGGCCCATGATGGGGGAATACTGCGTTTACAGCGCGGGGCAGGTTTTCGGTCTGGTCTGCGATGATGTCCTGTTTTTGAAAACAGCGCCCGAAACCCTTCACCTGTTCCGCGACCAGAAAACGCGGGCCTACCCTGGCAGCAGGAACACCTGCCAGGCCAACGCCGAATGGCTTGAAGCACCGCGGGAAACTGGCCGAGGTGGTCCTTTTCACCCTTAAGCGCCTGCCCTACCCAAAACCCAAACGAAAGCCATAGGGATCGACCCCTTAGCCTTGAAAAACGGCTTTTTCATTCCTTACTCAGGCAAAGACCTGAAATCACCCCGTTTCCCAGTCTAAATTCCTCCTCCAGGCACAATGAAAACAACGGGGTTCTCAGCAATGGGCCCGGCCCTTGTTTTGGCTAGCCTGAAAATTGCAGTTGCAATTTTCCGCCCGCATAGCGGGCGCCCTTCGGGAGGCATACACCCGAATGGCGCTCGCGCA
>CAZJUL010000352.1:2708-3184 GCA_964549095.1 uncultured Elusimicrobiaceae bacterium | reverse complement strand
TCCTGCCGCTGCAGGGCGTGTCCACGGTGCATTTCGCCGCCGCCAAGCTGGTGGAAAAAAAGTACCGCGAACTGCACCTGCTTCCCACTACCCCGCCCCCGGGAGTGCGGTTCTACAGCGGAGCCTGGAAAAAAGCCTACGAAGTCACGCGTGAGAGCGCGGCCGATTCCATAGTGGCCCAGGCCGTACACAGCCTCGATTTCCAGGGGCTGGTGCGCCGCGCCTACGAAGACGGCGCCAGGGTTTTCGTGGAACTGGGCCCGCAGGCCTCCTGCACCAGGATGATAGACAAGATCCTGGGCGCCCAGCCGCACACGGCCAGGTCAGCCTGCGTCAGGAGCCAGGAAGGAACCGACACCGTCCTGCGCCTGCTTGCCAGGCTCATAGCCGAAAGGGCCCCGGTGGACCTGTCGGCGCTTTACGGCCGCGAATCCCTGGCGACGGCCCACCGGCCCGCGCCGCGGCCGAAGCAGATG
>CAZJUL010000352.1:0-2668 GCA_964549095.1 uncultured Elusimicrobiaceae bacterium | reverse complement strand
TACCGGCTGTACCGCGGCCTTCCCCCGCGGTCGCGCCCGCCATAAGCCTGTCGGGCGGGCAGCCGCCTTCGGTCTCCCCGGGAGCTCCCGCTTACCTGCATAATTTTTCAGCCGCCGCGGACGCAAAAGCCAAAGCGCACGAGATCTTCCTGCGGCTCTCCCGTAATTTCACCGAGCTCCAGTCGAAGAACATAGCCTTCCAGGACGCGCTGCTGAAAGCCCTGGACGGCAAGTTGCCGGCACTGCCGCCGCCCGCCCCCGCGGCCGCCGCGGCAGTGAGCCCCGCGCCGGAAACCGCCCCGGCCCCGGCCGTTTTCATGACGCGGGAGCAGTGCCTTGAATTCGCCGTGGGCTCGATAGCGAAAGTTTTGGGCCCCCGGTTCGCGGCCGCCGACACTTATCCCACCCGGGTGCGCCTGCCCGACGAACCGCTGATGCTGGTGGACAGGATCCTGAGCGTGCGCGGTGAACCCGGGTCTTTGACCTCCGGCAACGTGGTAACGGAACACGACATAAACCCCGGGGCCTGGTACCTGGACTGCGGGCGCATCCCCACGGCCATCGCCGTCGAGGCCGGGCAGGCCGACCTGTTCCTGTGCGGCTACCTGGGCATAGACGAGCGGACCAGGGGCAAGGCGGTTTACCGCCTGCTGGACGCCGAGGTGACCCTGCACCGCAGCCTGCCGCTGCCCGGGCAGGTGATCCGGTACGACATCAATATCGAGCGCTTCGCGCAGCACGGCGACATCTGGCTTTTCTTTTTCAATTATGAAAGCACCGTCGGCGGGGAAAGGCTGATCAGCATGAAGAACGGCTGCGCCGGGTTCTTCACCGAAGAAGAGCTGGCGAAAGGCAAGGGCGTGGTCCTGACGGCGGAAGAGACCGCCGCGGCCCCTGGCAAACAGCCGGCCGACTGGAAGATCCCCGCGCCTTTCAGCGGCTCACCGGAAGCCTACGACGACGCCAAAGTGTCCGCCCTGCGCGAAGGCAGGCACGCCGAATGCTTCGGCCCCGCTTTTAACGGCCTGCCTTTAAAGACTCCCATCGGTCTGCCTGCCGGCAGGCTGAAGCTCGTCGACCGGGTGCTTGAGCTTTCCCCGCGCGGCGGGCGCTACGGGCTGGGCTCCATACAGGGCGAGATGGACATCCATCCCGACGACTGGCACCTGGCCTGCCATTTCTCCGACGACCACGTGATGCCGGGCACGCTGATGTACGAATGCTGCCTGCACACCTTCCGCATTTTCCTGCTGCGCCTGGGCTGGGTCGGCGAGGCGGCCGGCTGCTGGTACGAACCGGTGCCTGGCGTCACCAGCCGGCTGGAATGCCGCGGCCAGGTGCTGGCTTCCACAAAAAAAGCGATGTACGAGATCATCGTGAAGGAAATAGGCTACCAGGACGGGGACGGGACGCCCTACGCCATAGCCGACGCCTTCATGTACGCCGACGGCAAGCGCATCATACACATCCACAACATGTCCATCCGGATGGGCGGGACTAACAGGTCGGAAATAGAACGCCTCTGGTCCGGCGCCGTGGCAGTTACCACTGCAACCGGGCCCAAAAAAGCGATCTTCGACAACGCCAGCATCACAGCTTTCGCTATAGGCAAGCCCTCGGAAGCCTTCGGCTCGAAGTACAAGGTCTTCGATTCCGAACGCGTGATAGCGCGGCTGCCCGGCCCCCCCTACAAATTTTTGGACCGCATCGTTAAGATAGAGAATTGCCGCCAGTGGGAGCTCGCCGCCGGCGGGACTATCGAGGCGGAATACGACGTGCCGCCCGGTGAATGGTATTTCCGGTCCGGCGGCCAGCGCTCGATGCCTTTCGCCGTGCTGCTGGAAGTTGCGCTGCAGCCCTGCGGCTGGCTGGCGGCCTACCTGGGCAGCGCGCTGACCAGCTCCACTGACCTGTCCTTCAGGAACCTGGGCGGCACGGCGACGCAATACGAAGAGGTCTTCCCTGACGCCGGTATGCTGACCACCAAAGTCAGGATCACCAAAGTTTCCCAGTCCGGCGGCATGATCATCCAGGATTACGACCTTGAGGTCCTGTGTAAAGGCCGCACGGTTTACAGGGGAGTCACCCAGTTCGGCTTTTTCTCGAAGAGATCCCTGGCCGAACAGGTCGGAGTACGCGGCGCCGCGCGCTATGTCCCCCCGGCTGATGAAGCCGCGGGCCGCGAAGAGAACCCGCCGGTAGCCGGTACCGGGCTTCCCGACGACAGGCTGATAATGCTGGACTCCGTGGAAACCTATATTCCCGCCGGCGGGCCTCACAAGAAGGGCTTTATCCGCGGCGTTAAAAAGGTCAACCCGGACGAATGGTTCTTCAAGGCGCATTTTTACCAGGACCCGGTCTGCCCCGGCTCGCTGGGGCTGGAGTCTTTCATCAACCTGATGAAAGCCGCGGCCCTGCAAAGATGGAAGGACCTGCCGGAGAACGCCCGCTTCGAGGCGATGGCGCTGAACGAGAAGCACCAGTGGACCTACCGCGGGCAGATCGTCCAAAAAAACAAGCTCATTACCGTAGAAGCCGTGATAACCGCGGCGGACGACGCGCACAAGCTGCTGCGCGCCGACGGTTTCCTGGTAGTGGACGGCCTGGTAATTTACCAGATGAAGGATTTCACGCTCAGGCTGGTATAGCGGCGCAGAGCCCGGAACGG
>CAZJUL010000351.1:0-3209 GCA_964549095.1 uncultured Elusimicrobiaceae bacterium | reverse complement strand
TCTGCTTGCACAGCTTCAGGGCTTTAGGCGGCAGTACGGGGAGCTCCGACGGGAGCGCCCTGCCGGTGACGTCGGGGCTCTGGGCGGCTTCCCGCGCGGCGTTCTTGAAGGCGCGGTTGGACATTATGACGCGGCAGTCCCAGTCCAGCACGACGATGAGGTCGTCCAGGGCGTCCAGCAGCGCGCGGTTGCGCGTTTCCGCCGCGCGCAGTTCGGTTTCTATGCGCTTGCGCTCTATGGAATACCTGATCACGCGGGCCAAAGCTTCCCCGGTGATCATTTTTTTTATCAGGTAATCCTGCGCCCCGCGGTGCACCGCCCGTATGGCGGCGTCCTCGTTCTCGAAAGCGGTCAGCACCACCACGGGCGTGTCCGGCGCCGCGGCGCAGAGGGCGAGCAGCGTCTCCACGCCCTCGCTGTCCGGCAGGAACAGGTCAGAAAGGACTATGTCGAACTTCACCCCGGCCAGCAGCCGCAGCCCCTTCTCAAGGTAGTCGGCGCCCGTCACCTCGAAGATGGTCCCGCGGACGGATTCCTCCACCAGGAATTCCTTCAGCAGGCGGAGGTCCGCCTTGGTGTCTTCCACCGCCAGGACTTTGATCTTTTTGGGTTCCATCATCCGGCTGTCCCCGCCTCCGGTCCTCCGCCGGCGTCTTTTTCGTCTTCCGGGCTGGGTTTGGGCAGCGTGAAACAGAGCCGGGAGCCCTTTCCGGGCCCCGGCTCAGCCCAGATGCGGCCGCCGTGGTCCTCCACTATTTTTTTGCACAGGGCCAGGCCCACGCCGGTGCCGGGATATTCTTCCCGGGTATGCAGCCGCTGGAAGATCTTGAAGATGCGGTCCGCGAACTGCGGCGGGATGCCTATGCCGCTGTCCCGCACCGTGAACGCGTAGCCGTCCTCCGCCTCTTCGCAGGAAATGTCTATGCCCGGCGCGCCGTCGCCGCGGAACTTGATGGCGTTGCTGATAAGGTTCTGGAAGAGGTGCCCCATCTGCGCCTCGTTGGCGTTGACCTCAGGCAGGCGGCCGCAGGTGATGACGGCCCCGGTCTCCTTTATGGACATCTGCAGGACGGCCAGCACGCGCGCCACCACCTTGTTCATGTCCACTCCCTTCAGCTCGGCGGCGCGCGCCCCGGCGTGCGTGTAGAACATCAGGTCCTGCAGCATCTTCTGCATCAGCCGCCCGCCGTCTTCCACGTACTCCAGGAACTCGGCGGCGTCGCCGGCAAGCTTGCCGCCGCAGCGCTTGGCCAGCATCTCCGAATAGCTTATGATCATGCGCAGCGGCTCCTGCAGGTCGTGCGCTATCAGGTGGTTGAACTGCGCCATCTCGGCGTTGGTGCGCGTCAGCTCTTCTATCAGCCGGCGCTGCTCCGTTTCCGCCCGCCTGCTCTCGCTGATGTCCTCGAATATGCCGTGTATGGTCTTCCTGCCGTTCAGCTCCAGCACGGAGGCGCTTATCCGCACCGGGACCAGCGAGCCGTCCTTCCTGACTATCACGGCCTCCGAGGCCGTCACGTCCCCGCGCCGCACGTGCTCGTCGAAATGCTGTTTGTAGCGCTCGGCTTCCCCGGGAGGATGCAGCTGCAGCCTGTTCATTCCCGCCAGCTCCTCCCTGCTCCTGCCGGACAGCTTTTCGGCGTTCCTGTTGGCGTCCACTATCGCCCCGGTCTCGGCGTCCGCGATGAAGACGGCGTTGGTGGATTTTTCGAAAAGGGTCCTGTATTTCTTTTCGCTCTGCAGCAGGGCGTCCTCCAGCCGCTTGTGGTCGGAGACGTCCCGGATCTGGGTGATGAAGTACAGGGGCGCGCCGCCCGGCTCGCGCAGCAGGCTGGTGGAGACGTCCGCCCAGATGGTCCCGCCGTTGCTGCGCACGTAGCGCTTGCGCATAGACAGCACGGAGGTCTTGCCCGCAAGCAGCTGCGCCACCCAGTCTTTGCTTTTTTCCACGTCGTCGGGGTGGGTGAAATCGGCGAAATTCCGCTGCAGCAGGGCGGTCTTGTCGTAGCCCAGCATCGAGCACATGGAATGGTTCACGGCCAGGAAGCGCCCGTCGGGCCCGGTCAGGCACATCCCCGCGGCCGCGTTCTCGAAGCTCAGGCCAGTGATATCTGTTATGTAGCCCCGGTAATGCGTGATCTCCCCCTTCTCGTCCCTGGCCACCACGGTGAAATCGTGCACCCAGCGGTATTCCCCGTCCGCGCGGGAGACGCGGTACTCCTGTTCGAAGCAGCGCGCCCGTTCTTTCCTGTACCACTTTATCTCCTCTTCTACGCGCTCCCTGTCGTCCGGGTGTATGATGTCAAGATAGCGTATCTTGCCGCCGGTAAGGTCTTCCGGGGAATAGCCGAACTGCTCCCGGATATTGGGCGACACGTAGCCGACCGGCCAGCCCTCGCCGGGCAGCCATTTGAAGGCCACGCCCGGCCCGCCCACGAACAGGCTCCGCTCTTCGCGCAGGGCCTCTTCCGCCTCTTTGCGCCCGGTAATGTCCATCCGGACTCCCAGCATCCGCGAGATCTTTCCGTCCGCGTCCCATTCCACCGCGAACCCTTTTACGGACTGCCAGCGGTACGAGCCGTCGGCATGCAGCAGCCGCGCCTCGTAGCTGTACCGGTCCACTCTGCCGGACAGGGCCGGCTCTACTATCTTTCCGACGCGGGCCCGGTCTTCCGGGTGGTACAGACCTTTCCATTCTTCCATATCCGCGCCGGGCCTGGGCTTGAGCCCCAGCATCGTGTAGCAGGTCGGGGAAGGGATAAGCGTCCGGGCCTTCAGGTCCCAGTCGAAGATGCCGATCTCGGTGGCTTCGAGTATCACCCTGTGCGTCTTTTCGGATTCCCGTATCCTGCTTTCGGCTTCTTTGCGCCCGGTGATGTCGAAGATGACGCCGTCGATGTACAGCGGCTCGCCGTCCTGGTCGCTTATGCCTGTACCGTTCTCTTCCAGCCAGCGGACGGTGCCGTCCTTGTGCCTTATCCGGTATTCCGCCGTGAAGGCCTTGCGCTCCGAAATAGAGCGGCTTATGCCGGCCGCCGTCCCGTCGCGGTCTTCGGTCAGGATGAGCTTTTCCAGGGGGGAGAACGCCCACGGGCCGAGGTCGTCCTCGTGAAAGCCGGTGATGCCCGGCAGCCTTTTGTTGAAAAACTCCAGCCGGTTTTCCTCCTGGAGGTACACCCGGTAAAAGATCCCCGGCAGGTTCTCGGCCA
>CAZJUL010000350.1:0-3230 GCA_964549095.1 uncultured Elusimicrobiaceae bacterium | reverse complement strand
GGGGCCGCGGGTGGTTGTCGTAATTTATGGAGAAGCGCCACGGCTCCACGCCGTGCGACCAGCCGGAATTCATCACGGCCGAGCCGCCGGTCTTCGGCAGCGCGAACACCCACAGGTCCGGCCGGCGCCAGCGCTGCCAGTCGGTTATGCCAAGCCGTACCCAGCCGGGCGCGTCCGCGAAGCCGTTCTTGTCGGTGACGCCGTACCAGAGCACCTTGTTGGCGTCGTCCCTTATCTCCACGGGCACGCCCACGGCGGCCTTTCCGGTCTTCAGGTAGGTGGCCCAGATAAAGCAGGAGTCCTGCGAGGTCTTGAAGGTGAGGCCGATGCGCGTCACATTGTCCAGGATGGAATATTCCCGGCCCGCCGGTTCGCTCACCCGCGCGAACAGCAGCCCTTCCTGGACTATCAGCTCGCTGTAATCGAAGAAAGTCCTGATGGGCAGGTTCCAGGAGTTCGCGCTGGGCTGCCAGGATTTCACCTGCATATCCCGCAGGACGGACACGTCCTTCATGCCGCCGTTATAGAACGGGATGAACCTGTCCTCCGGCACCCGGCCCTTGGCCAGCCCCAGGGTCCCGGAGTTCAGGGCGTCCGCCGGGTGGCGCGCCGGCAGGTAGCCCTCCAGCACGCCGAAGCCGGACGGCGTCTTGAACTGCGGGCAGTAGCTCAGCGTTTCGATATCGAACTTCACGGCCTCGCCCAGCTTGTTGCCGAAAATATCGGTAAGCTCGCCCGACACGGTGAAACTGTAGAGCTGGCCGGGCTTGAACTCTATGTCCGGCAGGTAAAGCCGGGAGACCTCGTCGCCGCCGCCGTAATCCTCGTAGTATTCGTAGCCGTCGCCGGAGCGCTGCGGGAACTGCACGGGCGGGTCCACAGTCAGGTTCTTATAGAAATCGGCGTAGCGGACCGGGTTGGAAAAGCCCAGCCGGAAGCCGGCCGGCAGGCACTTGTTCTCGGGCAGCTCCGCCACCGTGAAAGTCTTGTAGGTGGTGAAATTCACCTCGCGCCGCGAGACCAGGCCCAGCGGGTACTCGGCCGGCGGCATTCCCTCGAACAGGTTAAGCCGGTAGACGCGGTCGGGCAGCATCTTTTCGGGCACCACGGCCAGGACGGTGGCGGTGCTGATGTTATGGTCGTAGGGCCAGAGCTTCTTCACTTCCTCCGCCGTGGCGCGGCGCACCGCCGCCGGGATCTCGCCGCCGCCCTCCCCCGCAATACCTTCCAGCAGCTGCACATACCTGCGCGCGCGGACGGGGTCCATCGGCTGGTCGAAAGCGGCGAAAAGCACGGACTCCGGCGCCACCCACTTCTGATTGTTGTGCGGGGCGGTGTGCAGCACCGAAGGGCGCGGCGTGTCGAAGGTCCAGGTCTCGTCTTCGGCCAGCTCCTGGCCGCTGTTCTCGGACTTGAAGCCCCTGGGGATCTTCACCGTGTACCGCGAGGCGGGCTTCAGCGGGGTTTCCGGCTCGAAGGCCAGCACCTGCGTGCCCTGCCAGCGGCAGCGGCCCTTGACCGCCTTCAGGTCCGCGCTGTCTTTTCCATCCGCGACCTCCGTCTCGAAAAGCTCGGCGGGGCAGGCCAGCCCGGCTTTTTCGGCCGAGGTCAGCGCGACCATCGGCTGGTTGAAGGTGGCGGTTATGGCCGCTGCGGCCGAAATATCCTGCGTCGCGCCGTAAGGCGTCCGGGCTATCACCCTTACCTCGGGATAGTCGGCCGCGCCGGCGCGGACGGGAATGAGAAAAGCCGAAACGGCCAGGACCTTCAATAAAGATGATTTTTTCACTTTGCCCCCTTCAGGCTCGCCCTTTTCACGCGGTTAGCGGGCGCTTTTTAGATTATATGATTTTATACCCCGTTTTCGCAGACCATCCGGCTCCCCGGAGAAAATCCCCGCCGCGGCGATTTAATATAATAGTAGATATGAAAAAACCTTCCTCTTTCTTAATTTTATCCTGCATACTGTACCTCGCGGCCGCCGCTCCCGGAGTTAACGCCCAAGCCCCGTCCACCGCCCCGGTGCAGGCCGTAGCCGCGCCCGCGCAGACGCCGCCTCCGCCGGCCCAGCCGCCGCTGACTCCGCCCGCGCCGGTACAGCCGCCGCAGATCCAGCCCCCGCAAGCCCCCCCGGCGCAGCCCGCCCCGCCGCCTGCGCCACCGGCACAGGCCAAGCCCGCAAAAACCTACGACCTGTCGGACAAACCCGGCTTCTGCATCTTCGGCGGGAACTCTGGAAAGCCGTTCAACAGCGAAGCCGCCTTCAGGTCGGTGATCTGGAAGAGCGACGTGGTCTACGTGGGCGAATCCCACGACCAGATAAAGGACCACCTGGCCCAGCTGGAGGCCCTGAAAGCCCTGCGCGTGGTGCGCGGCGCCAAGGTGGCCGTCGGCTTCGAGATGCTCAACATGACCTTGCAGCCCCTGCTGGACGATTACGCCGCCGGCAAGATTACGGAAGAAGAATTCCTGGCCAAAGCCGACTGGGCTAAAGAATGGGGCTTCGATTTCAACCTCTACAAACCCATTTTCGACTATATAATACAGAACAAGTTCCGGGCCTTGGCACTGAACGTCCCGAAGAAGATAGTTTCAAAGATAGCCAGAGCCGGCCTGGCCGGGCTGGACGCGGACGACAAGAAATTCCTGCCTGACCCGGTAACCATCACCACCAACAAAAAATACCTGGATTACCTGAAAACCTCTTTCGACGGGCACGGGTCCAGCCCCATGGCCAAGATGTTCACCTGGGAAAATTACCTGGCCTCAATGGCCGCCTGGAACGAAGGCATGGGCGCGAAAATAGCCGAATTCGTCAACGCGAACCCCGGCTGGTCGGTGCTGGTAGTGGCCGGCAACGGGCACATAATGTATAACGCCGCCATACCCGCCTCGGTAAAAGCCCGCACCACCAAGGCCTACCAGGCCTCCTTCTACACCGAGGACGCCGCCGCCTGCCCCGCGGCCCTCCCGAAAGCGGCCAAAGACACCGCCAATTACGTCTGGTACATCAACCACACGGTGAAGGCGAAGAAGTAACCGCTGGAGCGGGCGACGCGGTTCATTGCCGCGGAGGCGGCGTGTTCCCCTCACTCGCATTTAGGGGGTTAGGCCCGTGGTTGGAGCGAAGTCGCTATCATTAAGCGACCGGCGAAGAATGTTTGAGGAGCGCACCGTGTGCGCGACGAGTTCTTCGCCGGCGGAAACCGCGGGCCTCTTCCCCAAACCCC
>CAZJUL010000349.1:0-3250 GCA_964549095.1 uncultured Elusimicrobiaceae bacterium | reverse complement strand
GCCCTATTTCCGGCGTCAGATGTGTATGTAAAGGCGGACGGTATGGCTGTCGATGGCGCTTGCCCCGATATAATAGGTGATTAATAACAGGGCTAAGGCGGCTATAAGATGAGGCGGCCCGGGGGTTATTCCGGGCAGGGGCTGCTGCGCGTCTTCTTCCCAGGTTTTGCCGCGCCGCAGCCAGGTTATGAGATTGTACATTGCGTAGCATTCCACCGCGAAAATGGGAAAGCCGATGTAGCCGGCCACCGGCATTTCGAACAGCTTCAGGTCGCCGACCAGCGGGACGGTGTAGATCCATTTGGCCCCGGCCCGGAAATTCCAGAATTCCCACAGGAAGCCGCAGACCGCCCCGGCCGCGAGCAGCAGGAACAGCCTGCGCCTGTCCCCCCGCTCCAGGTCTTTAAGCAGGGAGCGCAGGCCCAGCCGGTAATTCAGCGGCTCCGCCAGGAAAAAGAAGGCGGCCCAGATCAGCGCGAAGAAGTACTTCGGGAAGGCGAGCGGCAGGGCCAGCAGCAGCCAGCCCGCCATATTAAATTTCCGCAGCAGCGCCGGGGTGACGGCCAGCGGCCGCGGCTTCAGCTTCCTGAAAAGCCCGGCGGTTTCCAGCAGCTCGGTCGTTTCAAAAAGGCCAGGCAGGACGGTGGCGTAGGCCGCGATATAGCCGGTCCAGCGCAGCGCCTTGTCCGCCGGGACGTAGAGGTAATGCCAGTTCTGCAGCCGGAGGTTGGCCAGCTCGAAAAGGAACCAGATGAAGGCCGACCAGGCGCACAGCCAGCCGAATTCGCCCGTCCGCGAGATGATCAGGGAGTCGCCCTTGAGCTGGTAGATGAGCGCGTCGGCGAGAAAGATGTAGGTCCACCAGGCGAAGATGTAGAAAAGGTTATGCACCGGCTCTATCCGGAAGGTGTTCCCGGCGAAGCCGAACATCCCCAGCAGCAGCGCGGCGAAGATCACGCCCTTGAATTTCACGTCTTCTTCGAACATTGTAGTCCGCTATTTATCCCGGCCGGAAACTTCCCGTTTCCCGAAGAGCTTTCCGGCGCCGGTAACCCCTTCCACGAAAGCGTTATAGCGCGTCTGCACCGGCTTGTTCGGGCCCAGCCCGGCCGGCTTCAGCGCGTTCTGCACGAACCCGGACGCCACCGGGAAGGCGGAGATCAGGTAGGCCTGCTGCGGGGCGGAATCGTACACGGAATAGACCAGCAGGTAGGCGTTCCCCCCCGCCGGCTTCGTGAACGGGACGAAGTCGGTGCGCAGGACCACGCGCCGTCCGCCGGCCAGTTCCACCGTCTCCGAAAGGCGCGTCTTCCTGACGGAAAAAGACTTGAGCGGCGCGGCGCAGTGGGCGGCCGCGGCGTCCAGCAGGGCGGAGGCCGCCGCATCGTCGCGCAGCGCGATATTGCCCGCCAGGCAGGTGATGTTGGAGAACAGCGTGCCTTCGGACGGCGAAGGCCCGGCCGAGCCGCGCTGGAGGTTCAGCCCCGATTCGATATCGGGGCGCACCCAGCGGGCGCGCTTGAAGCCGAAATTAGTGGGCAGCAGGCTGAAAAGGTAGCCGTAGGTGTGCTCCAGCCCCGCGTGCATCAGCCTGTCCCGCGGGCCCGGCGTTCCGGCGCGCGAGGCGATGAACCTGAGTATGCCGGGATGCACTATGACGCCGCCGGCCAGCTCGTCGTAATTTATGCTTTCGCCCCAGAGCTTCAGCGCGGCCGAGTTGCCCCGGTCCCGGTCCAGCTGCGCCAGCAGGGCGGGGATATGGGCCGTGAAGACCGGCCCGAGCTGTTCGTTCTTGTCGGCTTTCTCCCGGAGCAGGCGCGCTACGCCCGCCCAGGGGCAGTCTTCCGCCTGCTCGGCGGCTGCGGCGCCGGGCGCCGGCTTCTGCGGGCATTCGAACGGGGCGGCGTACAGCGCCGGCGAAAGCAGGAACAGGCAGACGGCTATCTTCAGCAGGTTCATCAGCGCTCCTTTCGGTCCCGGTTGCGGCGTCAGAACGGGAACTTGTACTTTGTCAGGCCGAGCTCGTCCCGCATCTGCAGCATCTCTTTCTGGGTTTCCCTGTTAAGGGGCACGCCCTTGTTCTTGCGGTAGAGCCAGGTCAGGTGTTCCTTTTCCCCCGCCGTGTAGATCCGTTTCGCGCCCGGCATCTTTTTCGACGCGCGCAGTTCGCGCAGGATGTTCCCGGCGGTCTTTTTGAAGGACGGCAGGGAAGTGAAGAAACTGATGTTGATGGCCATGAAGAAATGCCCCAGCGGGTAAGGGACTTTCTTCCCGTCCTTCACGCCGAGCAGCATTTTCAGGTAGGCGCCGTCCTGCAGCGCCGCCGAAAGTATCTCCACCACGGTGCAGTAGCCGTAGCCCTTGTAGCCGCCCAGCTCTTCGCCGATGCCGCCCAGCGGCACAAGCGCGGCCGTCCCGGCCACCAGGTCCTTCAGCACGGCCTTGGAATCGGTCTTGGAGCCGCCGTTCGCGTCTATGACCCAGCCTTTCGGCATCTTCTTGCCCAGCTTGGCGTAAACCTCTATCTTGCCGCGCTGGGTTATGGGGGTGGCGCAGTCCAGCATGAACGGGAACTTCTCGTCCGTCGGGATGGCGAAGGTGAGCGGGTTGGTGCCCAGCATGTTCTCAACGCCGAAGGTAGGCGCTACCGAAGGCCGGGCGTTGGTGCCGGTGATGCCTATCATCCCGGCTTTGGAGGCCAGCAGGGCGTGGTAGCCGGCTATGCCGTAATGCGTGGAATTCCTGACGGCGGTCATGCCGAGCCCGTACTTCTTCGCCTTCGCTATGGCGATGTTCATTGCCCTGACCGAGATGGCGTGGCCCATGCCGTTATGTCCGTCTATGACGGCGGTGGTCGGCGTCTGCTTCACTATCTCGAACTTCGCCGTGGGCTGCTGTATGCCCTGCTTTATCCGGTCGTAATAGATCGGCTTTAAACGGGAAGCGCCGTGCGAATCTATGCCCAGCTTGTCGGCGGTTATCAGGACGTTCGCGCAGACGGCGGCGTCGGCCGCCGGCACGCCCAGGCCCTTAAAAACATCGCGCATGAAACTTTCCATCACATCGAACTTCACCCATTTAGCGCCTTTTTCTATTTCCATTATTTCCCTCCGTGCTTTAAATTACCTTTGTCTTCAGCAGCTCGTCTATCCTGTTCGCTATGTTCGCCGCGGCCCGCGCCGGGTCGGGCAAAGCCAGCTTGGAAAAATTTTCCTTCATCGCGGCCAGCCCGGCCGGCGCGCCCAGCAGC
>CAZJUL010000348.1:0-3253 GCA_964549095.1 uncultured Elusimicrobiaceae bacterium | reverse complement strand
GGGGAATTCGGCGCCATTTCCGAGGCGCTGGCGGACTATTTGTCCATGGCCTCTTTCCGGCCGGACGGGTTCACCCCCGACATCCTCGCCAATTTCGTCGGCGCCGGGGAAGGCGTCGCCCGCGACCTGTCCGGCAATACCGGCGGGGTAAGGACCATGCCCGCCAACTGGACCGGGGAAGTGCACGACGACAGCCTCATCCTGTCACAGGCCCTGTGGCAGCTCAAGAACAGCACCCCCACCACCTCCACGGACCTCGGCAACTTCAGCGCTTCCAGCTACTTCCCAAATATGCCGCGCGCGGACGTCCTCACCTACGCCGCGCTTTTCTATTTCCCGGACAACTTCGCCAATTTCTACGACGCGATGCTGGAGGCCTGCAGGCAGCTGCCCGGCACCGGCTGCACCACCGCGATGCAGACCAAGATAACCATGGCGTTCTCGTCCCATTCCATAGCCGGCATACAGGGCGGCGGTGACGCCTTCGAAGGCAACAACGGCCCGGAATCGGCGACGGACATAAGCACAATGTCCGCGCTCTCGGCCACCATCTCCCCGGCAGGCGACCTGGATTATTACTCCATCCCGCTGGCGGCCGGCAATTTCACCGCCCGCCTGGACCTGCCGGCGACAAATTCCTATCTTTACAACGCCTACGGGCTTTTCCTGTTCGACAGCCTGCGCAACCACGTGACCGATTACTCGCCGGTCATCTACGGCGGGGGAGGCTGCCCCGATTCCGGCAACTGCTACACCGAGGAGCCGGGCGTCACGCTGACCTATAACATAACGACGGCGGGCCGCTATTACCTGGCGGTGGCCGCGGGCCTGAACCAGTACGGCGGCAATTCCCAGGCCAGCTCCAATGTGCCTTACAGGCTGTCCCTCGCCTATACGCCCAAAGGTTCGGCCTCGGCCTCCATAGCCTCCGCCACGTACGACTACGATACTATAAATTTCAGCGTGCCGTATCTCCGGGCGGAGATGGTGCTGCACCCGTCTTCCCCTACAGTGGACATACCGCCGGGGGTGGAAACCGCCTTCGAATACGCCCAGCTGCGCGACCATAACTATGTCCCGCTGGCCCTGGCCAGGACGGACCAGGCCGGCAGCTACCTGGAGGTGCTGTTCAACAGCCTGCTGTATAACGCGATGGACGCCGCGCAGAACAAACTGCTCACCGGCAGCGTGAGGCTCAAACCGGGCTTCTCCACCCGCTATCCCGGAGTCGGGACCGTGTACCTGGAAGTCTACGGCCGCAACCACCTTGGCAATGTGGTATCGTTGGGCGTCTCGAACGCCATCAACCTGTCCACCAACAAGGCCGCCGCCACCGCTTACAACAACATCATCACCGCGGCCAACCCGCGGTCCATCATAAAATACGACGTCCTTTCGGCCGGCACCCTCTCAGTAAAGGTCTACACCCAGACGGGCACGCTGGTAAAGACGGTCTTCAACGGCGCGGTGCCGGCCGGGAAGGGCACCATAGACTGGGACGGCACCAACAGCAAAGGCTCCAAAGTAGCCAGCGGGATCTATTTCATCAAGGTGTCGGGCGCGGGCCTAAACGCGGTGGAAAAGATAGCCATAGTACGCTAGGTACCGGGGACCGTCCCCTGGACGCGAAGATATGAAACGCAAGCAGACAAAAGCAGCGGGAGCCGCAGCCGTCCTCCGGGCGGCCGCCTTCCCGCTCGCCTCCGCCCTGCTCCTGCTCCCCGCCGCCGCGCTCTTCGCGGGCGGGCCCGGCACCACTTCCGTGCAGGTCCTAAAGACCGACATCGGCCCCAGGGCCATGGGCATGGGCGGCAGCTACGTGTCCGTGGCCGACGATATTTACTCCGTGAACTATAACCCGGCCGGGCTGGGCCGCCTTTTCCTGCCCGAGGTCTCGGCGATGTACCTGTCCGGCTTCGAGGATACGGGCCTGCAGTTCCTGGGTTACGGCATGCCCCTCCCGTTCAAGGGCCTGATAGGCCTCGACAAACCCGGTATAGCTTTCTCCGCCATCTTCTCGCAGGCCGGGGATTTCACCTACCGCCGCATAAACGCCGACGGCTCCGTTTCCTCGCGGAGCATGGACGCGGAAAGCACCAAGGTGTTCGCGCTGAGCTACGGCGAAAGGGTCTATTCCGCGGAAATGAAGCTGGAAGGCCTGGAACTGCAGATAGACCAGTACCTCGGACTGTCGGCCAAATACGTGAAATCCGAGCTGCTCGGCACCTACGAGGCCTCGGCTGCGGCGTTCGACGCGGGCTGGCTGATGGTCGAACCCAGGCTCGGCCTCTCCTTCGGCGTCTCGATGTCCAATTACGGCGGCGGCATCGCCTACGTGAAAGAAACCTATTCCCTGCCCTCGGTGATGAGGCTCGGCGCGTCCTGGCAGCGGCCCACCATAATGGACCAGTCCATCCTCCTTTCCGTGGAATACGACATGTACATGAACGAGGGGATCAAGAACCTGAGGGGCGGGATGGAATACCATTTCCAGAAGATCTTCAACGCGCGCCTCGGCTACAAAGCCGTGGACGACAACAACGGCCTGACCATGGGCGTCGGCGTGCGCCACGAGGGGTTCGCGCTGGATCTCGCCATGGCCGTTTCCAACGAAGTATACAACACCTCGCAGGTCGCCTTCACCTACAAGTTCACCGGCTGGCGCATCAGGGATTACAAGAAGAACGTGCAGTACCGCAGCCAGGAAGAAGAGCCGGCCAAGCCCAAGAAAGCCGCGAAGCCGGAGAAAAAAGAACCGGCCAAACCCAAAAAGCAGCAGCAACCCACCCAGAAGAAAGACACCGACTTCTTCATGCTCTACTAGCACCTGTCCATTGACACTTAAAATCCCTTGTTTATAGAATAGGGGTAGGCTCCCCGCGCAAGGGGACCATCCTGGGAGGGAACCTTCATGAAAAGAACGCTGGCAATTTTGGCCGTATCCGTATTCGCCTGGGGCTGCGGCTCCACGCCCGACAGGGGCACCGTCTCCAAGACCGGTGAAATAGAAAAAGAGTGGGTGGAAGAAGGCATCACCAAGACCGCGGTCTTCGCCCGGGGCATAGGCGCCGCCGACCAGACGCTGGAGAACAAGACCCAGAAGATGGCCACCTCGCGCAACGCCGCCATCGTTAACGCGCAGTACAACATGCTGTCCTTCGTGAAAGGCGTAGGCCTGGAAGGCGGCGTGACCGTGGAAAAAGCCATAGAGACCGACTCGGTGCTCGCCACCAAGATAGACTCCGTGATCAAG
>CAZJUL010000347.1:0-3274 GCA_964549095.1 uncultured Elusimicrobiaceae bacterium | reverse complement strand
GGCAACCTGGCTTATTTCATGGACAACGTGAACTTCGAGCAGGCCGGCCTGCCGGTGGCCAAGATAGGCACGCTGATGCAGTTCCTGACCGAGAACATGGAAGTGGAAGGTCTGTACCTGAACGACCGCTTTTTCAATATCCACCTGCCGGCCAACATCGTAATGACGGTGACCGAGACCGAAGAGGGCGTGAAAGGCAATACGGTCTCAAACGTGATGAAGCCGGCCAAGGTCAACACGGGGCTGGAGATCAAGGTTCCGCTTTTCATCAACCAGGGCGACAGGGTCCGCGTGGATACCAGGAATTTCGCGTACATAGAACGGTTCACAGAACCGAAGAAGTAAACGGGCTGCGGGGTTTTCCGGTCCCTGAATTATGATCAAAGCCGTCATCTTCGACATAGACAATACGCTGATGGACTTCATGCGGATGAAGCGCGCGGCCGTGGACGCGGCCGTGGACGCCATGCTGGACGCCGGCCTGCAGACCCCGAAGAAGGAAATGGTCGAGAAGATCTTCAAGGTCTACTGGGCCGAGGGGATAGAGGACCAGAACATCTTCGACAAGGTGCTGATGAACGAGTTCGGCAAGGTGGACTACAAGATCCTGGCCGCCGGCATAATCGGCTACAAGCGGGCCAAGGACGGGCACTTCACGCTGTACCCGCACGTGAAGATGGCGCTGACCGACCTGCTCAGGATGGGCGTCAGGATGGGCGTCGTGTCCGACGCGCCGCGCCTCAGCGTGTGGCTGCGCATCGTCGGGCTGGGGCTGCACCATTACTTCGAGCACGTGGTCACTTTCGACGATACCGGAGAGAAGAAGCCGTCGCCCAAGCCGTTCAAGAAGGTGCTGTCTCTGATGGAGACCGACCCCTCCGAAGCCATCATGGTGGGCGACTGGGCGGAGCGTGACATCGTGGGCGCGAAGGCGTTCGGCATGCGGACCGCGTGGGCCAAGTACGGCAACGAATTCGACACTCCGGTCAGCGGCGCGGATTACGAGCTGGACGATATCTACGACATAGTCCGCGTCATCAGGAAAATAAATGAGGGCCGGAAATAAGATCCTGGCGGCCGCAGTCCTCCCGCTGCTCCTGGCCGCCGGCCTGGGCGCGGTTGAAATAACCGGGGCGGATTTTCCGGGAAAAGCCCCGGCCTACAAAGCCGACGTGTCCTTTTGCGGCGGATTCTCTGTCAAGAACATCTCCTTCCAAAAGGACGCGGTGGTAATGCCGCTCACCGAATACGGGGGCCGGTCCTACTCCGACATAAAGCTCCTTTCGAAGAACCTTTACTGGAAGCTGCAGGCCTGCCTGGCTAAAGGTAAATGCGCCTCCGGGGCGAGGTCCGCGGCGCCGGCCGTCAAGGTCGGGCAAATAAGGCCGCTGAGATCCGAAACCAGGCTGGCCAACGCCGAGGTGTCTATCGACGGAGAGCTGCTGGTGGTTTTAGGCCTGATGAAAAGCCGGTACGGCGGCTTGTGGGTCGCCTATCCGTCAAACTTCAAGGTGAAGAACGCGAAGCTCAAAAGCGCGATAGCCATTGCCGTAAAAGAGGCCTATTCCCGGGCGTCCGCTGAAACACAGGATAAATGAAAATAAAACAGACCGCGGGAATATTCTGCTCTGCCGCGCTCCTGGCGGCGCTGGCGGCAGCGCCCGTCCGCGCCATCGATATAGAAAAGATACCGTCCGGCTATTCCCCGTCGGCGCCGGGCGTTCCGCGCCTCCGGGAAGTGGTAAGCGGCCAGGCGCTGGTAAAGTTCTCCGCCGGCGCTTCCAGCGGAACGATAGCGGCGCAGCTCTCGGCAGCCGGTTTTGAGATAGCGCGCGAATTCGGTTTTATCGGCTGGACACTGGTGAAGCTGCCGGCCGGCATCACCGTCCCGGCCGGCCTGGCCTTTCTGAAGGCCCTGCCGTCGGTAGAGCGGGCCGAACCCAGCGGCGTCTACAGGGCCCGCAGAACTTCCAACGACCCGCTGCTGCACCTGCAGTACGGCCTTAACCGGATGGACGCGTTCAGGGCCTGGGAATACGAGACCGGCTCCTCCAGCCGGGTAACCGTGGCGGTAATGGACACCGGCATAGACGGAACGCATTCCGAACTGTCCCCGAAGCTCGTTTCCGGAAGCAAGCATTTTGACGCGGCCAGCGGCGTCCCGGATTCCGCCGACCCGCTGACGCCGGCCTGCAACCACGCAACGCGCGTAGCGGGCGTGGCCGCCGCCGCCGCCGACAACGCCGCGGGAGTGGCAGGGCTGTCCTGGGGCGCGAAACTGATCTCCCTGAAGATCTTCAACGACGGGGACTGCACTGCGGACTGCGAGGATAACGGCCTGAACGGCTGCGGCACCGACGACCCGGCCATCATCGCGGCCATCGGTCACGCTATCACCCTGCAGAATTCGGCCGCCAACGGCCGGCTGGTCGTGAACATAAGCCTCGGCGAGGCGGGCGCTCCCTGTTCAGGCGGCATACAGGCCGCGGTGAACAGCGCTGTTTCAGCGGGCGTGGTGCTGGTGGCGGCGGCCGGGAACAGCGCCCTGGCCGGGGTGGACTCGCCGGCCAACTGCTCCGGCGTGATCCCGGTGGGCGCTACCGACTCTTCCGACAACATCGCGTCATTTTCCGCGCGCGGGCCGGAACTGGCGTCCGGCGGAGTCACTGCGCCCGGCGTCGGCGTTTATACCTCCGACATCGGCGGGAATTACGCCTCCGCCTCCGGCACCTCTTTTTCGGCGCCCTTCGTTGCCGGCGCCGCCGCGCTGGTATTGTCGGCGCGGCCGGCGTTCACGGTGACACAGGTCGCGGATACCCTGCGCAATTCAGCGGACGACCTGGGTTCCGCCGGCGCGGATAACTATTTCGGCAACGGCCGGGTGAACGCGTATAAAGCCGTGCTGCTCGCACGCGACGGGAACCTCGCCGCGTTCGGCGCGGCCGCCAAAGCTTACGCTTATCCGAACCCGTTCAGGGTCGGCACCGACAGGATACTTACCGTTTCCGTGCCGGCCGAAGTCCTGGGCGGCGAACTTACCGCGGAGATCTACAGCGCGGAGGGGGAAAGGGTGCGCCGGCTGTCCGGGCTTTCGTGGGACGGAAAGAACGAGTCGGGGCAGTGGGCGGCCAGCGGCGTCTACCTTTTCCTGGTCAAGACCGGCAGGGGAAAGGCCAAAGGCAAATTCGCGCTCATCCGCTAAAGCAAAGAAGCCGGGGACTGTCCCCTTTACCGGCGAGCGCAGCGAGGCCGTCTGATGAGCATAGCTCTTGAT
>CAZJUL010000346.1:1778-3281 GCA_964549095.1 uncultured Elusimicrobiaceae bacterium | reverse complement strand
CGGCCTGGTGATGGACGTAAAATACGGCTCCGGCGCCTTCCTGAAGGATTTCAAAAAGAGCCGCGAGCTGGCCGTGGCCCTGATAGACACCGCCAAACTGCTGTGCATACGCTGCGTGGCCGTGCTGACCGCGATGGAAGAGCCGCTGGGCCTGGCCGTCGGCAACGCCATAGAAATGGAGCAGTCGGTGCGGATACTCCAGGGCGATAAAGGCCCCGCCGACTTCATGGAGATACTGGAAACGCTTTCCGGCTGGATGATCTACCTCGGCGCAAAAGCGCGCACCCCGGAGGAAGGGATAGCGAAGGCGAAGAAGGTCATCAAAGACGGCTCCGCACTCGAGAAGCTGCGCCTGATGGTGCGCTGGCAGGGCGGGGACCAGCGGGTGGCCGACAACCCGGGCAAGTTTTTGCCCAGGGCCCGCTTCATGACGGAATTCAAAGCCGGGACCGCCGGCTTTATGGAACGGCTGGACGCCAGGACCATCGGCCAGGCCGGGGTGGTGCTCGGCGCCGGCAGGGCGAAGGCCGAGGACAGCGTGGATTTCGGCGCGGGCCTCCTTCTGGAAAAAAAGACGGGCGACGCCGTGCGGCGCGGCGAAATACTGGCCCGGATCTACAGCTCGGACGCGGACAAGCTGGCGGAAGGCAAGAAGCTGTTCGCCTCCGCCGTCCGCGTCGGGCCGAAAAAGGTGAAGACGGGGCCGCTGATAAAAGAGGTCATAGAGTAATAAGGAGGCCGACAGCATGAGATCTAAAGTCTTCGTTTCAAAGCATCCGCTGGTGCTGGACAAGATAGCGCAGCTCCGCGACAAGAAGACCTCGGTGGCCGATTTCCGGCGCGCCATGGGCGAGATAAGCATGCTGCTGGCCCACGACGTGCTGGCCAACGCGAAGGTGTCCGCCGTCACGGTGCGCACGCCGCTCGGCCCGGCAAAGGCGATGAGGCTTTCCCAGCAGGTGGTTTTCGTGGCCATCCTGCGCGCGGGCCTGGGCCTGCTGGACGGGCTGGTGAAGCTCCACCCCGCAGCCAAGCTGGCGCACATTGGAATTTACAGGGACGAAAGCACCCTGAAGCCGGTCAATTATTACGTGCGCCTGCCGGCGAACCTGAAGGACAGCTTCGTGGTGGTGGCCGACCCGATGCTGGCCACCGGCGGTTCCGCCGTCGAAGCCATCGACGTGCTGAAGTCCCGCGGCGCGAAGCACATCTGCTTCATGGGCCTCATAGCGGCGCAAGAGGGCGTCAGGCGCCTCACCTCCGCCCACCCGGACGTGCCGGTATACCTCGGCACCGTTGACAAGAAGCTCAACGGCAGCGGCTACATAGTTCCGGGCCTGGGCGACGCCGGCGACCGGATGTTCGGCACTAACTGAACGTTTTTCCAGGAATAAAAAAGGAACGGGATGGTTGTTCCATCCCGTTCCTTTTATTTTGCCGTTATCCGGGGCGCGTCAGGCTATCGGGGCGTGCGGGTTGGCTATCCGCGCCAGGGAGTGGTAG
>CAZJUL010000346.1:0-1768 GCA_964549095.1 uncultured Elusimicrobiaceae bacterium | reverse complement strand
TGACCACGGTCTCCAGGGCCAGGCCGGTGATCTCGGCTATCTCCGTGCGAGTGAGTCCGTGGATGGCGGGCTTGTCGGTGTTCTTGGATTTGAAGGATATGGCGTTTATCAGCGACTGCGCGACTTTCGACTTGGCCGGCTTGTAGGCGGTGTCGTTCAGCTTCATCTGAATGTCGCGCACTTCGTTGGCTATCTTGTGCAGGAAGAGCAGGTAGGTGGACGGGTAGGAGTTCAGGAATTCCCCCAGCGTCTTCCCGTCGATATAGGACAGCGTGGTCTGGCCCATCGACCTGCCGTTGCAGAGGTATTCGTTCTGGGAGAAAAGCGCTATGTGGCCGAAGATCTCGCCCGGGTGCCGTATCCAGGTGATCATCTGCTGGCCCCTGACGTCGGTAGTGAACACCTTGGTCCTGCCCCTGCAGACCACGAAGATGCCGCAGGGCTTCTGCGATTCGGCGTAGATGTCCGCGTCGTCGCCGAAGGTCTTCGACACGCGGATGTCGTTCCACACTTTCTGCGCCGCCGGGTCTAAATACTGGAAGAAGCACGACTGCTTGAAGCCGCACTTGAAACAGTTGGTCTGGTCTTTTTTGGAAAATCCGTTCATATCCCCTGGCCCCCCCCTCGAAAACTCCGGTTCTCCCTCGTCGGGACCGGCCCCGTCACTATAATTATACAAATTCCGGTATAATTGGTAAAATTCAGTAATGACGATAAGGATATATTAAGATGTTCAAGGATATCAGGTCCCTCGGCAAAGAGTCCTTCATCTACGGTTTTTCCACCATAGCCGCCCGCTTCCTGAATTTCCTGCTGATGCCGTTCTACACCCATTTCCTCACCCCGTCGGACTACGGCGTGGGCGCGGCGCTGTTCTCCTACATCGCTTTCTTCAACATCATCTACCACTACGGCATGGACCAGGCCTACATGCGCCATTTCGACGAGAAAGAGCGCTCGTTCCCGGCCGCCTTCGCGGGCGTGTTCTGGGTGTCGCTGGCTTTCACGCTGCTGCTGGCGCTGGGCGCGCGCCCCGCGGCCGCCCTGGGCGGCATCGGCGCGGGCAACGCCAGGCTGGTGGTGTACGCGGCCGTCATCCTGTTCATAGACGCGCTGGCCGCGGTGCCCTTCGCCAGCCTGCGCATGGAGCATAAGGCGGTCACTTATTCGGCTATAAGGTTCCTGAGCATAGTGATCAATCTCTCGCTTAACCTGCTCTTCATAGCCGGCCTGGGCTTCGGCCTGGAGGGCGTTTTCCTGGCGAACGTCTTTTCCTCGCTTTGCGCGCTGGCCGCCGTGCTGTATCCCTGCCGGCGGCTGCTCAGCCTGAAGATCGAAAAAGAGATCTTTGTCCGGCTGCTGGTCTTCGCGCTGCCGCTGGTCCCCGCCGGCCTCGGTTCTATGGCCGTGCAGGTGATAGACCGCCCGCTGCTGCTGAAGCTGGCGGACAGCGCGTCGGTCGGCGTCTACCAGGCCAATTACCGGCTGGGCATACTGATGATGCTCGTCGTCGGGATGTTCGACGCCGCCTGGCGGCCGTTCTTCATCGAGAGGGCGCGGCAGGAGAACGCCAAGGAGATCTTCGCGCGGATCCTGACCTATTTCGTGTTCGGCGCGGCCTGGCTGGCCCTCGCGGTGTCCTTCTTCATCGGGGACCTGGCCAGGTTCACCGTTTTTTCCAAGCCGATCATCCACCAGGCCTACTGGGGCGGGCTGGGCATAGTGCCGATAATACTCTGGGGCTATCTCTTCAACGGGATCTACGTGA
>CAZJUL010000345.1:1999-3328 GCA_964549095.1 uncultured Elusimicrobiaceae bacterium | reverse complement strand
AATGGCAGGGCTGCTGTTCGGCACGCTGTTCGTGACGGGCGCCCGCGTTCCGCTGGCTGCCGGCGCCATCCTGCTGTTCGGCCTCTCCTTCGCCGGGCCGGGCATCCTGGAGCGGCCGCAGCTTTTCACCTACCTGTTCGCGCTTCTCTTCCGGCTGCTGGCCGACCTGTTCACTTCCCGCCCCCGCCTTGCGGCCTCGGCCGTCATCGGCATCGAGATACTCTGGGCCAATCTGCACGGCGGCGCTTCAGTGGTGGGGCCGCTGGTGCTCGGGACCGTCGCCGTCGGCCGTTTCCTGGGCGGCGAGCGGGCCGCCGCGCGCAAACTGCTGCTCCTGTCCGCCGCCGCGGCGGCGGCCGCGCTGGCCAACCCGCATTTTTACAGGATCTACACCCACCTTTTCGCCACCTGGTTCGAACCGGCGCAGAAATGGGTGCTTGAGTGGCAGCCGCTCTCGACTTCCGACCCGCAGTTCCCTTTCTACGCCGCCTACCTGGCGCTGCTGGCCGCGGCGGCCTTCCTGCTGCCCAAACCGCAGAGATACGCCGCACTCCTCCTCGGCGGGCTTTTCGGCGCTTACTTCGGCTTCCGCAGCGCGCGCAATGTCCCGCTGGCTTTCTTCGTGACGGCCCCCGACCTGCTTGCCGCCGCCGGCGTTTTTTTCAGGGAGCGGAAAAAAGCCGCGGCGCTGCTGCTGCCGCTGCTGGCCGCCTGGATAGTCTACGGCTACACGCTCCCCCTGAAAAAAGTGCGCCCTGTACCGCCCTCACCCGACCCGATAGCCCGGGAGTGGCTGTCAGGAACCTGCGATTTCATTTCGGGACAGAACCTGGCCGGGAAGATGTACAACGATTACGTGATAGGCGGCTACCTGATCTGGCGGCTGGCGCCGGAGCGGCAGGTTTTCGTGGACGGGCGCAGCCTGGAATACGGCGCGCTGATGATGCACCGCATAGCCCGGATCTCGATGAAGGACGGCTTCGAGGACCTGGACGCAGAATTCAAGTTCGACTACCTGGTCTTCCAGCAGCGGAAGGACAGCCGGTTGCTTTACCTCGACGACGATCCGGCCTGGCGCTGCCTTTACTTCGACGACGGCGGGCTGCTCTACGCGCACGAGGGGAGGGCCAACGCCGCGCTGGCGGCCCGGCTCGGCTTCCGCTACCTCAGGCCCAACGAACAGAACTTCAATTACCTCGACCGGTACGCGGCCGACCCGCGCCACGCGGCCGCGGTCTTGAAAGAGCTGGACAGGGCCATAGCGCAGGCGCCGGCGCAACTGGGCGCCAACGCGCACCTGATGAAGAGCTATTTCCTGCTGGTGAAGGA
>CAZJUL010000345.1:0-1989 GCA_964549095.1 uncultured Elusimicrobiaceae bacterium | reverse complement strand
TACGCTCGGTGGGCGACCGCTTCGACTATCCGCAGTGGAAAGCGCAGCTTGCTGAGGCCGCTAAATACTGATGATAAAATTGTGCTTTGTGTTTTCTTTATTCCTCTCCCCGGCCGCCGGCGCGGACCAGGTCCGGCACGACATCAGGATAAAGCTTATCCCGGAGGAAGGCCTGCTGGAAGCCCGCGATACCGTAACTTTACCGGAACACCGGGAAACCGCCGTGTTCTCGCTTCACAAAGGGCTGTCGCCGGTCTCGACGACAAAAGGCGTCGCCGTAGAGCGGCTCGACCCGGAAGCCCGGCGGGACGCCTATGGCGTCGATTATTCCACCGCGGCGGACGTTTATGAAAAGTATTCACTGACCCTCCCGCCGAGGCTTAAGGAGTTCACGCTGCAGTACCGCGGCCCTATCTACCACCCGCTGGCCGAACAGGGCGAAAACTACGCGCGCAGTTTTTCCGAAACCCCCGGGCTCATCAGCACGGCCGGCGTTTATCTCTCCGGCGCCTCGTACTGGTACCCGCAGTTCTCTTCGGCGACGGTCACCTACGAATTGGCAGCGGACCTGCCGGAAGGCTGGGCTTCGGTTTCGGGCGGAAGCCGCACGCAAAATAAAACCTCCGGCGGCAGAACTGTCACCTCCTGGAGCGTCGATGTCCCCCAGGACGAGATAACCCTGGCGGCGGGAAGGTACAAGGAATATTCCGCCGGCGGCGGCAGCACTAAGCTGTTCGTTTTCCTGCGCGAGGCCGACGAGGAACTGGCGCAAAAATACCTGGACGCGGCCGGCCGCTACATCAAAATGTATTCCGAGCTGATAGGTCCCTACCCTTACGGGAAGTTCGCGCTGGTCGAGAACTTCTGGGAAACCGGCTACGGCATCCCCTCCTTCACCCTGCTGGGACCTAAAGTAATACGACTGCCCTTCATACTGAATTCCTCATACCCGCACGAAATACTGCATAACTGGTGGGGCAACGGCGTCTTCGTGGATCATGAGAGAGGCAACTGGTGCGAAGGTCTGACCGCCTACCTGGCCGACTACCTGGTAGCCGAAGGCCGCGGCAGAGGCAGGGGCTACCGCGCCACTACGCTGCAGAAATACGCGGACTACGCCGCCAAGGAAAAGGATTTCCCGCTTTCGCAGTTCCGCTCGCGGCATTCCTCCGCGTCGGAAGCAGTGGGTTACGGCAAGGCGATGATGATCTGGCATATGCTGCGCCTGGCGATAGGCGACGAGAAGTTCAAAGCCGGCCTGCGGGATTTCTATAAAAACAATAAATTCCGGACCGCGTCTTTTGACGAATTAAAAACCGCGTTCGAAAAGCAGACCGGCAAAGGCCGCCTGGACAGGTTCTTCGAACAGTGGGTGACACGCGCCGGCGCGCCCGAGCTGGAAATCCGGGACGTAAAGCTTTCCCGCGAGATGGACGAATACGCGGTGGAATTCACAGTGGTGCAGAAACAGGAAGGGCCCGCCTACTATCTTGAGGCGCCGGCCGCCCTGCTGCTGGAAGACGGCGCCCGCGCCCGGCTGGCCATCACGGTAATAAGGAAGAAAGAGGAAACATTTAAATACTATTCCCGCAAGCGGCCGGTCCGGCTGGAATTTGATCCGGAATTCGACCTCTTCCGCAAGCTGGACCCCCGGGAAACGCCGCCGGCGCTGTCGCGCCTGCTGGGCGCTGAGAAGCCGCTGGTCATACTTCCGGCCGGGGCCACCCCCGAAGCTTACCGCGGCTACGAAACCTTCGCTGCGGGCTGGAACAGGGACAAAGGGAACCTCCCGGAAATAGTCAAAGACTCGGACCTGGCCGCGTTCCCGTCCGCCAGGCCGGTCTGGGTGTTGGGGCGTGAAAACAAATATTTCGCGGCGGCGGCCGCGGCCCTCGCTCCGCTGGGCGCCCGGCTGGACGACAAAGCGCTGATAAACAACCAGGAATTCCCCCTGGCCGCCAACACCTTCGTGTTCGCCGGGCACGACGC
>CAZJUL010000344.1:0-3328 GCA_964549095.1 uncultured Elusimicrobiaceae bacterium | reverse complement strand
CGCCGAAGGCGGATGGAGGGGAACCACGGGAGGGTTCCCCACGGGGTTCGGGGGGAGGAGGGCAAACCCCGGACAGGACCCCGAACCCGCATTCGACGACACCCGCGACCCCTGCCAAACAAGCTTTCTTCACCTCGCCATGTCTTCAAAAAGAATCGTCATCATCGGCGCCGGGGCCTCAGGGCTGGCGGCGGCCTGCGCGGCGGCGGCGGCGGGGGCCGCCGTCACAGTAGTTGAAAAGAACCACGTGCCCGGCAGGAAGATACTTTCCACCGGCGCCGGCAAGTGCAATCTCTCCAATAAGAACATAACAGCCTCCAACTACCACGGCGGGGCGCCCGGCTTCGCGGCCCGCGCGCTGAAAACCCTGCCGCCGGGCGAGGTCCTGGAATTTTTCGGTGAGCTGGGGCTGCTGCTGCGCTCCGAGCCGGACGGCCGCATTTTCCCGCGCTCGCTGAAAGCCGCGGACGCGGTCAACGTGCTGGTCAACCGGCTGGGGGAAAGCGGCGCTGAACTGATGCTGATGACCTCGGCGGAAAGCGTCAAGAAAACGCCTTCCGGTTTTGCCGTAACGGTACGCCGGGTCCCGCCCAAATGGGACAAGAATACGGAAACCGGACCGCTGATGACGCTTTCTGCGGACGCGGTCATACTGGCGGCCGGCAGCCCCGCCTACCCGAGGATAGGCGGCTCCGCGCTCGGCCTTGAGCTGGCGCGCTCGCTGGGCCACTCCGTCACTAACCCGAAACCCGTCATAGCGCCGCTAATCATAAAGGAAAAGAGCGTCAGGGAACTGGACGGAATAAGGGTGGAAACCGGGCTTTGCCTCCGCTCCGGCGGAAAAGAACTGGGTTCCGAGCGGGGGGAGATACTCTTTACGGATTACGGCATTTCCGGTCCGCCGGTACTGGCGTTAAGCAGGGCGGCGGTGGCGGCGCTGGGAACCGCGCCGGTCAGCTGCGGCATAGACCTGTTCCCCGACCTGGCCGCCGGCGCGTTGCTCGCGCTGCTGACCAAGCGGAGGGACGCGGCGCCGGGGCGTCCCTGGAAGAATTTTATCTGCGGCCTCGCGGAGGAACGCACGCTGAACCTCTTGTCCGCTTCGCTTAAAATACAGCCGACCGCGGCGGCGGGTTCGGTAAAAGACCCGGCCCTCACGGCCTTCGCGAAGCTGCTGAAAGACTGGCCGCTAGAGGTAACGGGCGCGCTGGGCTTCGAGGACGCAATGTCCGCCGCCGGGGGCGTCGCCACTTCGGAGATAAGCCCGGAAACCTTCGGATCCAAACTGGTGAAAGGCCTTTTCCTCACCGGCGAGCTCCTGGACCTGACCGGCGACTGCGGCGGCTACAACCTGCATTTCGCCTGGACCTCGGGCCTGCTGGCCGGCTTCAGCGCCGCGAAGTAGCCCGCCAAACCCATCCCCTGTCTTCCGCGCCTGCCCGTATTTCCAGCCCTCTGTTCCGGCCCAAAAGCCCGGGTATTAGAAAAAGTAATAGTATTGACCTGCGTCAAGGCGCAAAATAAAGGCATATGGTATAGTATAGGTACAGGTTTACCTGTTTTGGAGGGGAAATAGATGAAAGTTGTCAGCATAATATTACTTTTAGCGTGCTCACAGTCGTGGGCCTCCGATTTCGAACAGCTGAGGAGGACGGCCTCCTTTGAAACTTCCGCTGCCGCCTTCGACCTCGCGGCCTCCGGCCTGGACCTATCGGTGCAGGAACCCGTCTCCGCCGCCGAGAACGACGGCTTCGTCTGGCGCAGGGATTTCTGCTGGGCCCGCGGCAAGGAAGTCCACGCCGACCGCCTGGGCATGCCTATGAATTTCTGCGTCACCTCTATGCGCCTCGTCGGCGACATACAGCGGGAGCCGCAGCTGGAGCTGCAGGCCTCCGCGCTGAGCGGCGTTTACGCCCTGAAGCTGGGCCCGATGTGCGACGGCTTCCGCAAAGCCACCGCCCGCATCTTCGACAGGTCGCCGATGATAATGGTCTGCGCCGCCGCCGAAGCAGCCTACATAGAATACGCCATACTCATAGACGAGCGCGGCAAGATAGTCTCCGACCCGGAGACGAAATCCTTCTACGGCACCACCGCCGACACCTGCGCCTCCCCCTGGAACTACCGCGAGATAAAGTACGAAGTAAAGAAAAGCGAGTAACTCCGGACAGGCGTAAATTAAAACCCCGCGGCTCCAACCGCGGGGTTTTAATTTCGGCGGCGCGCGCCTGCCGGGTTCCGGGCGCTATACGCCTTAAGCCTCTCGTTATTTATTATAATAGTTATCCTTCGTGACGCGCCGACGGGATGCCCAGGCGACCGGACATCCGTCCTCCGGCGGTCATACCCGGGCAATTTTCACCCCACGCCGGCAGGTTAAACCGTATGGCAGAGATAAAAACAGCCGCCAAACCCTTTAATATCGCAAAAGAGAACATTTTCCTGCACCGCTCCCACAGGAAGCTGCCGCAGGTCACGCCGAAAACCCTCTTGATCGAAGTCGCGACGCTCACCCTTCCGTTCCTGCTGCCGGTCATTTTTTTCTACCCGGAGCTCACGCTGGCCATCTCAAAAACCGCCTGGCGCATTATCTCCATAGCGGTGCCGCAAGAGAGGATCGCCGTCGCGCAGGTGCCTTCCTACATACAGCCCCTTTACGGCCTTATAATACCCGACAGGTTCCCGTCCACCGCTTTTTCGCTCTCGGTGATGGGCGTCTCCATCCTGGCCACGGTCCTGTCGTGGTATACCAGACAGACCGCTAAGCCCCTCGGATCCTGGGTCGTCTTCATCTGCGTGATAACCTTCGTCTCGTCCGCGTTTTTCATCATCATGCCTGAAAAATACCCGTATACCAGCGGGATGTTCTCCGGGCTCTACCTGCAGACCCTGCTTACGGTCTGGCTGCTCATCCCCGTAATACTCACGCTGAGCCTGCTGCCCCTGCCCGGCTCGCGCCCCGGGAAATTCCTGCTGATACTGGCGGCGATGACCTACTCGATGGTTTTCGGCGCGGTCAGGTTCGCTTTTTTCATGCTGGTGCTTTACAGGTACAGCATGCTTTTCATGCCGGCGATGGTCTTCGTGCTGGGCCCGCTGCTGGATTTTGTCTTCGTGATCGGCTTCTATTCTTTCTACGTCAGCAGGATCGCGGTGAAATTCAAGCGCTCGGAAAACACATGGCAATGGTTGTTTTAATAATGAAGGTCTATATCTGGGTGGTCGTCTTCCTGATGACCCTCTATATCGCCAGGCAGTTCTTTTTCACCCTGAGCAGGATGATAGGCGAACAGAAGATGTATTACCAGGATATCATGGACTCCGATAT
>CAZJUL010000343.1:0-3341 GCA_964549095.1 uncultured Elusimicrobiaceae bacterium | reverse complement strand
GTCCGGGCGCGGTTCGGGCTGGACCCCGCTCCGCTGCTGGCGGCGGTAGCGGACCTGAAAGACACCCTTCACCGCGCGCTCAGGCGCAAAGCGGCCCGGATAGGCGCCGGCGGTTTCCGTTTCTGCGATATCTGGGCGCGGGTTCCGAACGCCGGGAATGCCGGCGCGATACCGCTTGCCGACGCACTGGCCCGGCTGGGCGACATGCTGGAGAAGCATCTTGAGGGCGGCGCAGCGTTCGTCGAGGGGATCTCCGCCGCCCAAAGGCTGCACCTGGAGGGCCAGGGCGTGGACTGTCCGCATTGCGGCGTGCCTGTTCCCGGCGGACCGGCGCACGTCTATATGCCGGAACGGTTCAGGGAGGTCAGGCCCTGCGACCTCCCTTCCCTGGCGCACGAACTGGGCCACGCCATGCATTGCGACCTGCTCGACAAGCTGACGCCCGGGCAAGCCATCAACGCGGTGTTCCTTGAAACCTTCAGCCAGCTGCTCGAGGGGATAGTCTGGCTGGAACTGTGCGGCGGGGCCGAATACCGGGACGTGCGCGGCGATATGCTGCTGGACCGTCTTACGGAGGAAGCGCTGGATCTTTTGCTGTTCCCCGCGCTGATGGAATTCGAGGAGCGGGCCATCGCCGCCGCCAGGCGGGGCGCCCTGACGCCGGAAGCCGCGGAAGAGGCCTACCTGGAAATATTCACCAGGTGGTTCGGGGTTTCTCCCAAGGGCACCTGGTTCTGGATGCGCACCAAATCCCTCTATGATCCGCGGTGCCACTTCTACGAACTCACATATCTTCTGGGGCGCATGGTTTCCCTGGAGATGCTCCAGCGTATCCGGACCAATGGGAAAATGAGCCGGGAAGAATACTGTAAGGCCGTTGAGGATACCGTCTCGGCGGATTTTGCGGGATACAGGCTGAAACAGGGGCGCGGTTCGCCCATGCGGCAGGCCGACTGGAAGGAGCTGCTGGAGCCCGTGCGCGGCATGTTCGCGGAGGGAAACGGGGACGCTGATGACTAAATGACTGATTAGCACCAGGGGATGCTCAGCCGCCGGGGAGTCCCGGCGGTTTGTTTTGCCTGAATTGTTCTATGACCGGACTTAAGAGCATTGCAAAAACATCGTAAAATAATAAACTATAGTATCAGGAAGTTTCCGGAGGAACACAAAATGAGCGCTGAAGAGCATAATATCCACGATTTTGATGTCGCATTGATCTGCGAATATTTTTCCAGCATGGAGCGTCAAGGCCCGGGAAGCAGGGAAGCGACGATAAAAGCGTTAAGTTTTATCGATGGCCTGAACGAAAGATCCAGGATCGTCGATCTTGGTTGCGGTACCGGCGGTCAAACTATGGTTGTGGCTCAAAACGCTCCGGGGAATATTACGGCCATCGATGCATTCCCGGGTTTTATCGACAAACTGAACGCCAATGCGCGGAAAATGGACCTTCAAAGCAGGGTTAAAGGCGTTGTCGGTTCAATGGGCGACCTCGATCTTCCATTAAATGATTTAGACCTTATCTGGAGCGAAGGGGCGATATATAACATCGGCTTTGAAAAAGGCCTGAATTATTGGAATAAGTTCCTGAAAAAAGGCGGCTATGTCGCCGTTACCGAGGCGTCCTGGTTCACGGAAGAACGGCCCGAAGAAATATTCGATTTCTGGAACGAGGCATATCCTGATATAGACACCATTCCGAATAAGATCGCTCAAATGCACAAAGCTGGCTATGTCGTTACGGCATCATTCATATTGCCCGAGATCTGCTGGATCGACAATTTCTTCGTTCCGGGAAGAACGGCGCAAAAAATATTCCTGGATAAATATAAAGGCAACAGGGCCGCGGAAGAATTCATAAAATACGAAAAACGCGGAGCTGAACTTTATAATAAGTATAAAGAGTATTACGGGTATGTGTTTTATATCGGAAAGAAGATATAGAAGCCCCGTGGAATCGGGGACGCTGACGAATAAATCACTATAACTATGAAAAAACCCGAATTAAAAGTTTCCTGCCTGGCCGAACGCGCGCAGGCCGCCTCGGAACTGCTGGAAGCCATAGCGGCCGACCGCGGGCTGCTGGCCGGGCTTTCCGCCGAAGAAAGAACGCGCCTGCTCTCGGCGGCCGGCCGGATCTCGCGCCCCGGCGCTCCCGCGCGGCGGCATTTGGTGAAGGCCTATGCGCGCCAGCGCAAAGCGGCCAAGGCCGAGCGCGCCGAGAGCGCCCTGGACCGGACCGGCATCCGTAAATTGCGCCGGCAGTCCGTTTTCACCACCCCAAACGTGCAGCCGCCGCCCGGCTTCGAACAGCGCGAGGTCAAGGACGACCCGGAGTTCCGCGAGCCGTGCGAAGAGCGTAACTGCTATGTCTGCAAAAAGGATTACTCCCGGGTCCACCATTTCTACGACCAGCTCTGCCCGCCCTGCGCGGAGCTGAATTTCCGCAAGCGCACCGAGACCGCCGACCTGCGCGGGCGCGCGGCGCTGCTTACCGGCGGGCGCGTGAAGATAGGCTACCAGGCCGGCATCAAGCTGCTCCGCGCCGGCGCGCAGCTCATTGTGAGCACGCGGTTCCCGCGCGACGCGGCCAAACGCTACGCGGCCGAACCCGATTTCAAGGAATGGGGCGGCCGGCTGGAGATATTCGGCCTGGACCTGCGCCACACGCCCAGCGTGGAGGCGTTCTGCAGGCATCTGCTCAATACACGGCCCCGGCTGGATTTCATAATCAACAACGCCTGCCAGACCGTGCGGCGGCCGCCGGATTTCTACGCGCATATGATGGAAGGCGAGCAGGGCCCGCTGAGCGCCGTGCCTGAGCGGGCGCGCAAACTGCTGGGCGCTTACGAAGGCCTGCGCGGCTACCACATCCTGCCCGAAGGCGCGCCGGGCGGGAGCGCCCCCGCTTTGGCCCCGCTGCCGGGCGTGCCGCAATTGCCCGGGCTGACGCAACCGGCGGCGCTGTCGCAGGTTCCGCTGCTGCCCGAGGAACTGGCGGCGCAGAAGGGCCTGTTCCCCGAGGGCAGGCTGGACCAGGACCTGCAGCAGGTTGACCTGCGCGGCCGCAATTCCTGGCGGCTGCTGCTGGCCGAAGTCCCGGCGGTGGAACTGCTGGAAGTGCAGCTGGTCAACGCTGTCGCCCCGTTCATACTGAACGCGCGCCTGAAACCCCTTATGCTCCGCACGCCGGAGCGCGACAAGCACATCGTGAACGTCTCGGCGGTGGAAGGCCAGTTCTACCGGAAGTTCAAGACCACCCGGCATCCGCATACGAACATGGCCAAGGCCGCGCTCAACATGATGACGCGCACCTCGGCGGCGGATTACGAGGCGGACGG
>CAZJUL010000342.1:0-3346 GCA_964549095.1 uncultured Elusimicrobiaceae bacterium | reverse complement strand
CGTCCTGACCGGCAAGGCGCACCGCGTGGGGGTAAAGGGGACGCAGCCGTCCTACATCGAATACAGGCAGGGCGGCGGGAGCGAAAAGGTCAAGGCCGCGCTTGCCTCGCACGAGGTCGCGGCCTTCATGACGATAAAGACCCTTAAAGAGCGCGGCGTCGCTATAGACTGTGTGGGGCACCGGTGGGGCCACGCCGGCGGCACTTTCAAGACGGCCTGGCTGGATAAAGAAATGCTCGCCAGGCTGCGGACGCTTATCCCGCTTATGCCGATACATCATCCGGCCATGTACGGCGTCATCGTGCAGTGCCGCAAGTCGCTGCCCGGCCTGCCCCAGTACATAACCGCCGACGGGGCTTTTCATCACACCATACCCGAGCACGTCTATACCTATCCGCTCCCGGAAAACATCGTCAAAAGGTTCGGCTTCCGGAAGTACGGTTTCCACGGGCTTTCGTACCAGTTCGTGACCGGGGCGGCCGCCGAGCACCTGGGCGTGAAACTGGAGGACACCCGCATCGTGGCCTGCCACCTCGGCACCGGCGGCTCCAGCGCCGTGGCCGTCCTGCGCGGGGAATCCCTGGATACTTCAATGGGGTACACGGGGCTGTGCGGGCTGGTGATGAGCACGCGCTGCGGCGACGTGGACCCGATGTCGGCCACCTACCTGATGGGCGTTTACGGCGAGCGCGGAGACGACCTGGTGGATATGCTCAACAAGAAAAGCGGGCTGCTGGGCGTGTCGCTATTCTCCAGCGATATGCGCGATATCATCGCGAAGTTCAAGGACGATCCGCAGGCCCGCCTGGCTTTCGACATGTACGTGCACCGGCTCAGGAAATATGTCGGCGGCTACGTGGCCGCGCTGGGGGGGATAGACGCGCTGGTCTTCACCGACGATATAGGGCAGCATAACTGGCTGCTCCGCGAAAAGGTGTGCCGGGAGATGGCCTGGTGCGGCATCGAGCTGGACCTGCGCGCGAACCGGCAGGCCACCGGCGACGAGACGGCCGTGCTGAGCGCGCCCGGCTCCGCGGTGAAAATAATGGTCGTTCCCACGGAAGAGGAACTGGTCATCTGCAGGGAAGGGCTTAAGCTGGAAGGTGGAACAATATGAAACTCCTTATAGATCCCGCGCCCCCGGTCATTAAATGGTGCGAACAGACCTCCCTGGGCTTTGTGTACGGGGAAAGCCCTTCGGCCGCCGCCCTGCCGGGCGCCTCCGGCGGGACCTCTAACGGCCGCCGGCGCATAGCCTCGGTGGTTTACCGGCTTCGCCACGGCGGCGAACTGGTCCGGCTCCAGGCCCAGCGCGTCACGCCCGAAGTGCTGGACGCGGTGCGCGGTTCGATTAAGTTCCTGCCGGAATATAACGAGCTGACCTTCACGGCGCTGAGCCGCCTGACGCGGGCCCTGCCGGATATCCCGCACATCCTTCTGTGCGATACGGCCTTCTTCACGGCCATGCCTCAGGAGGCCAGCTCTTACGCGCTGCCCCCGCTGCTCCGCGCCCGGGGGATAAGGCGCTACGGGGACCAGGGCCTGACCCATCAGTGGGCGTACGCGGAGGCGCAGAAGCTGACCGGCGGCGCCGCCGAAAGGACGGTGACGATACAGCTGGGCGACCACCCGAACATGGCGGCTGTCGCCAACGGCAGGCCCCTGGACACCACCGTCGGTTTCACCCCGGTGGAAGGCCTCCCTTCGCTTACCGCCTGCGGCGATATAGACCCGGCGGTCGTGTTCGAGCTGCAGGCCGCCGGCTACTCCCTCGGGGATATAAACGACATCCTTTCGGCGCGGAGCGGTTTCCGCGCCCTGGGCGGGCGCGGCTGCGGCTTCCTGGACCTGGTGTCCCCCGGTACGGACCCGAAGAAGGAGCTGGGCCGCAGGATACTGCTCTACGACATAATAAGGAATGTCGGGGCTTTCTCCGCCCTGCTCGGGGGGGCGGACGCAATAGCGTTCATCGCGGAGCGGCCGGCCAAATGCGCCGCCTTCATAGCGGAAGTCTGCCGCGGCCTGGAATTCATGGGGCTGCGCTGCGCCCGCCCGGTCTCCGGCCGGACCGGCGGCGCGGTCATCTCGGACCGGAATTCCAGGGTCAAGGTCCTGGTCCTGAAAGACGATCTCTGGCGTATTATGGATAGCTGCGGTAAAATCGCGGTACAGGAGGAAGTTATATGAACGAAGATAAAAGGTTCCTTGTGGACGTCGGTATGAAAGGCCTGCCCTTTCCGATAAACGCGCTTTCTAAAAAAGATCCGCAGGGGCAGAGGACGGTGGCGGTCATTTCCATCGACGCGCGCATCATGCACGAGTTCGAGGCCGGCTGGATCGACACCTTCGTGAAGATACTGCACAGCCACAGGGACAACATCGGCCCCGCTACGCTCAGGCGCAACATCGGCGATTACTTCAAGGAGCTGAAAGCCACCACCGTGAAGGTCACCTTCGAGTACCCGTTCTTCGTGGAGAAGCTGACGCCGGTCTCGAAGGAAAAATGCCTGGTCAAGTACGATTGCGCCTATGTGGCCAAGGTCCCGTCCCTGGACGATAAGGCGAAGATATTCTTCAGGATGACCATCCCGTGCATCACGACCTATCCCGCCGCCGAGTCCGCGTCGGGGCTGGGCCTGTTCGGCCAGCTCAGCGTGGTGGAGATCGAGACCGAGTCGGCCAAGGACGTCTACCCGGAGGATATAATGGACATAGTGGACCGGAGCGCCCTGACGCCGGCGTATTCGTTCCTGACCGCCGAGGACCAGAAATACGTGATACAGAAGATCCACTCGGAAAAGAGGACCAGCGTGGTGATGGTGGACGAGATAAAGAAAGAGCTGGCCGCCGACAGGAGCCTGAGCTCCTATTCGGTGCGCTGCAGTAATTACGGCATGCTGCATTCCTACAGCACCATGATCGGCACGGAGAAGAGCTGGTGGGTGCCGTTCAGCGGCGAGAGCGACGAAGTGTAGCCGCCGGGCCCAAGGACCCGGGAACCGGGAGCCGTCCCCCTGCCAGCGGAGGGGGACGGCCGTTTTTTTTGCCGGCCTTGTGAACGGGGGGACCAAGGGGCCCCGCGGTCTGGGCTATAAAACGCCGCTCAAATGGGTATTATGGCCCATGTGGGCCTGGCGAAAAGCCGCTATAATTTTATCAGGAAGCAAAAACTTTAAGCGCAGATCTTGCGGAATGAGGAAGAAAACTATGAAAAAGCACCTGAACCTGATACCCGCCCTGGCGGTCGCGGCGGTCCTGGCCATCCTGTGCGGCGCCAACGCGCAGGGAAAAGACCTTTCCTTGGGCTTCACTCCTGAAGACATAATGCGGGTTTCCGATATGGCGG
>CAZJUL010000341.1:0-3348 GCA_964549095.1 uncultured Elusimicrobiaceae bacterium | reverse complement strand
CGCTTTATGGCGCCGGCCATGCTCTTTTCGAAAAGGGTGCGGGGCGTGAGCAGGCCGGGGGTGTCGACGAACACAGCCTGGCGCTCGGGCGTGTTCAGGATGGCCAGGATATTGTTCCGCGTGGTCTGGGGCTTGGGTGAGATTATGGAAAGCCGGGTTCCGCAGAGCGCGTTAAGGAGCGTGGATTTGCCGGCGTTCGGCAGGCCGGTGATGGCCGTGAAACCGGCCCTGAAATCCTTGGCATCCGTTTCCATCGGTTCGTCCATAAGTTCAGGGCCGGCGGCGCGTGCGGAAAAGCGTTTTCCCGGCCGCGTTTATTTCGAGGCCAGCGGGTTCGGCCAGAGCGGGAGCTGCGTGGCCTTTTCCAGCTTGCGGACCTTCAGGTCCCCGGTCAGTTCCTGGATAAGCACTTCGAGGCTGAACACCCGGGTGCCGGACATCAGGTGGCCGCCGTAGGCCTTTCCTTCCATGTCGCCCAGCGTGATATGCGCGTGGACCATGGGCTTGTCGTCCAGCAGGCTGACATTGCCGGACAGCGACAGGACTTCCATTTCCTTCTCGATGTTGATCTTCACGTATTTTTTCGCCTTCTGGTCATAGACCCCGAAAGTGGCCCGCTCTACCGCCCCGACGGCGGAGATAAGCCCGCAGCGGATCTGGTAATGGTGGCAGAAGTACTGCACGGCCTGCAGCAGGTCCTCGCCCTTCTGTACGCTGAACATGAACACCCTGCCCGTTAAATAAGGTTTTTCCTGTAGCTGCATTGTGACTGACCTCCGTACTAGCGTTGATCTCTCTTTGCTGCCTGCTCCGCGTAATCCTTCACCGCCGCGAACTGCGCGCCGGCGTCCAGCCCGGCCTCCTTAAGCACGGCGGAAGGCCTGCCGCTGCCCGGGTAGCCGCCCGTCCTGAACGGGTGCAGCGTGCGGGCTATGCCTTCCGCCGACCTGACCCAGCACTGCATTGTGGGCAGGGTGAAATCGGTTATCCCCATGGCTTCCAGCGCCAGGGCCTCGGGGAAAAGCTGTTCCTTTTCCGCGTCGTCCAGCAGGTCGAAAAGTTCCTTCGAAGAAACGTAGAGGACGTTCATTTCGAAGCCGGCCTCTTTTATCCGGGGCAGGACTTCGTCCACGAAAACCGTCGCGGCGGCGCAGCCCTGCAGGACGACCGTGCCGTGGCGGGCCCGGGGCCCCGCCTTCACGAAATAATAAAGGCCTTTAGCGGCTTCTTCGGCCGGCGGCAGGCCCATGGCCCGGCGGTCTATGACTATCTCCGGGGGCCTGGTGACGAACGGCGCTATGACGGCGGGCCTGAGCCGCAGCGCGCCGGCCAGCAGCGGCCACACCTCCGACGGTTCCCAGGGAGTCAGCGTGATGACCGAGCCGGCGGGGAAATTGCCCTGCAGCAGCTGCAGTGCCTGGTAGTCGGCGTGCGTCGGGCCGTCTTCGCCGGTTTTCGCGCCGGCGTGGGCGTTGATCATTATGAAAGGATCGTAAGGCTGGCCGTCGGCGGCCGCCCGACTCTGCTGGCCGATGACGTGCAGCCTGGCCGCTATATGTTCGAGCGGCGCGATGAAGGCGGCGTAGGAGGAAGTGACGCCGATATGCCTGCCGAAGGCCGTCAGCCCGGCGGCGACAGAGCCCATCGCGTCCTCGCAGATGCCGCCGGCGGGCAGCAGCCGCGAAAGGGGATTGGCGCCCGCCTGGTAGAAACCTTTCGCGAACCCGGCGCCCGCCAGGCCCGCGCTGGTGGAATCGTAAAGATCGGCGGCCAGGACCACCACCGACCCGCCGGTGAGGCGGTTGATATGGCCGAGGCCCTGCGCCAGCGCCTCCCGCAAAGTGATCTTCGCCCCCGGCTTCAGCTCCAGCTCCGGCGGGGTCACGCCGGGCTTCAGCTGGTAGGCCTTCGCCGTCTCAGGGGCGCCCGCCCGCGGGACCCGGCCCTGCGCGTCCAGGCGTTCTTTGGCGGCGGTCAGCCGCTCCAGCGCGAATTGCGGCAGAGCGGGATTAGACTCCACGGCTTTCCTGACGGCCAGCAGCGTGTCGTAAAAGCCCTCTTCGACGGAGGCCTGGGAAGGGCGGGCCGAGTAGGAGCGCGGCATAGTTACGCCGAACCTTTTTTCGAACTCGGCGAGCGAGGCGTAATAGCCTTCGGAGGCGGGCTTATGCCCGGCCCCGTGGGAAGCCCTGCCCTCAATGCCGTATTTCCAGCCCTTGACGGTGCGGTACACTATAGCCGTCGGTTGTCCGACGGGGCACTCGGCGGCGAACCGCTGGGCGCTGAGTATCTGGAAAAAATCGTGGCCGTTGGAAACGTTTATCACGTTCCAGTCGTTCAGGTAGGCCAGTTCGGCCGGGGACCACTGCACGTAATCCCCGGGCTTCGAGCCTTCGGAACAAACGGCGTCGGAATCTATGGAGGCCTGGTTCCAGTCCAGGTGCAGCACGGCGTTGGAAAGCCGCGCGGCGGAAGCGCAGGCCAGCGCCTCGGCGGCGCGGCCGGCGGTCAGGCCGCCTTCGCCCTCGATGATATTGACCTTCGGCGCCCTATCGCCGTAAACGTCCGCCGCCGCGAAAGCCAGGCCGACGGCGGCGCCCAGCCCTGCGCCCGAAGCGCCGGTGGCCACTTTCACGAAGGGGATACGCGGCGTCGGGTGCCCGTCCAGGGCTTTAGCGCCGTGCTTTTTGAAAAGGGGGAGGGGGTTGGAGGGGTTCTTCCTGAAGCCCAGCAGGTCTTCAAGGCTCAGCTGGAGCTTCCGCTCCGGCAGCTCCGCGCCGGAAGCCCGGACCAGCTCGTTGCGCAGGGCCCACAGCGCGTAAAGCCCCAGCGCCTTGTGGCCGGCCGCGTACACTATCATATCGCTGTCTTCGCGGCCCGGCGAGAAAAAGTCGTAGTCCATCGAGCTGAAAAGCAGCGCCTGGGCTATCCTGCCCGAGGACACGCTGCCGCCGGGGTGGCCGGAGGCGGGAACGAAATTATAGAGCGCGGAGACGAGCGTCCTGTAAAGGAGGTCTATATCTTCAAGGGCCTTTATGTCCTCGTCGGGCACCTTGTACTGGCTGCTCATTATGAGGTCGGAAACGTCGTAATAGCACGCCCGGCGCTGGCTTAAAGCGAACCGTGAAGGTTTTACGCCGCGGAAAAGGACCTGGTTGGCCATTAAATATAATTTTAGCAAATTATGAAGGGCGGGGGCGGGTAAAGCATCGGGAACAGGACACTGATGGTACGGGGACAGACCTTGATTCGCGATATCCAAGATACTGGTTAGACTATAGTGAACATAATGGCGGTTATCGTTGGTGCGAAGCACAATTCAGTAGAACAGGTAACGGCAGGAAAATC
>CAZJUL010000340.1:841-3354 GCA_964549095.1 uncultured Elusimicrobiaceae bacterium | reverse complement strand
GACAGATTTATCTTACTTGTAGCCAGGCTGGTTATCCACGAGGGATCAGCATAAGCCCCATTGTTATAGACCGCAGTAGACAAAGCAGCCGCGTGCGCGTCCAGAACGGAGGTAACCGTAGACAGGTCTATCTTGCTGGTTGCCAGGCTGGTTATCCACGAGGGATCGGCATAAGTGCCGTTGTTGTAGACGGCGGTGGACAAGGCCGCGTTAACGGCGCCCAAAACCGATGCGACCGTAGAAAGATTTACCAGGGACTCCGGTACCCCCCCGCTCAACTGGCTGGAAGGCAGGCCGGTCAGATTGGCGGCGCTGAGGTCCGCTATATAGGTGCCGCTGAGCGCCGGTATCCTGCCATCGGCGCCTATGATCCCCACATTGCCCGAACCGGCGTTAATGCCCCCGGCCACATCCAGCGCCCCAGCGCCGGTATCGGAGATAACGGCCGTCGCGGCTATCACGCCGTAGCTGGCCTTGATATTGCCCGCCACATCCAGCTTCTGGGCGGGATTTATCGTCCCTATACCCGCATTCCCGACCGGCGTCAGAATGATCTTATCCCCCTTCAACGCCAGGTCTTTGTAGGTAAGGCCGGCCCTGTCCCTGGCCGCTATTTCGCCGCCGTTAAAGGTGTCGTAGAGGAATTCCATCCCAGCGCCCGACGAAGGAGTTCCGGCGGAGCTGGTTACCCTCGCCGCGCCGGCGATATCCAGCTTGGCCGACGGCGTCATCCCGAGGCCGACCCCGCCGGTGGGCGCCATCAAGATATTGTCGCCCCTTAATCTTAAAGTCGTATAGCTCAAAAGGTCCCTGTCATAAGCCAGCACATCGCCGATGCCTGCGCCGTACTGGAATTCCAGGCCCGCGCCCGACGCGGGCGTGCCTGAACCGGTCACCCTGGACACGCCGGCGACTTCCAGTTTGGCCCCGGGGAACGCCGTGCCGACGCCGACATTGCCCGCTCCGCCGGGCATTACGGCGATATGCTCGCCGGCCGCCGAAGTGAGATCGTTGACCACGGCGCTGAAATTCAGGGAGCCGGTCATAGTGTCGCCGGCCTTGAGGACTTTGGCGCTGTCCGAAACGCCGAGGCCGGTCAGCGCAGACCCGTCGCCGTAGAATTTAGTGGCCGACGCGAAACCTACTATGTAAATATTAGTGGAAAGCGCTACGCCGCCGCCGTAGGCGGACGCAGCTCCGGAGGACAGGACAAGGTTGTCCGCCAGCGCCAGCGCGGGGGTCCTGACGCCGGCAGCCGAGGTTATGGTCTGGGAGGATATGAAAGTGTTAGCTCCGGCTAAACCGGCTTTGAGGTTGTTAAGGGTGGTAGTGTCCACCGCTACCGTGTCAAGCCGGGCGCTTAAGCTGGTGTCGACGCCGGTAAGATTGATCAGGCCCGAACCGTCGCCGTAAAACTTTGCGCCGGCGGGCAGGTAGACATGGCTGCTTATGTAGATCCCGCCGTAGTTCGCCGACGCCGCTGAAGCAAGGAACACATTGGACAGGAAATTAACCGACGACACATTGACCAGGTTCCAGCCCGACATATTCACGGTCTGCGTGGCCGTATGCGTACCCAGGCTGTCGGAAAGGCCGGTAAGCCCGGTCAGGGCTGAGCCGTCCAGCGCCGGGAGCGCGCCTGTAAGCTTCGAGGAAGACAGGCCGACTATCGCCGAGTCGTAGACAGAACCGGCGGCTATTGACGAGATCATTACCAGCGGACCGAGGGCGCCGGCCGCGATATTGGCCGCGGGCACCCCGGCTCCGACCAGCGAGCCCGAAAGCGAACCGTCCGCCAGGTCGGCCAGCTCGGCGTCATAGGCCTGCACATCGGCGCCTATGGCTAAACCGAGGTTCGCGCGCACCGCGTCGGTACTGTAGAAAGCCGTCAGGGCCAGGGAAGAAGCTATGACATCCGCCGGCAGCGTTCCGGCGGCTATCTGCGACGCGGAAAGATTTCCGGTCAGGTTCGCGGCATTGCCAGCTATATTCCCTCTTATCTTTGAACCGCTCACCCCGACTATCGAAGCGTCGTAAACGGAAGCTACGGATAAAGACGACGCTATTACCTGCGGTCCCAGGGAGCCTGCCTGCACTCCGGCAGCGGGCACAAGCGAAGCCGCCAGGCCGGTCAGCCCGGAACCGTCGCCGAAATACCGCGCCGCGGAGCTGAACCCGACTATGTAGACATTGCTGGATATCCGCAGCCCCGCTCCGAGCGCGGCCGCACCCTCGGAAGAAACACGCACATTGTCCGACAGCTGCCATTGGGCCGCGAATACGCCCAGGCCGGTAGCGGTATACGAGGACGCCGTAACGCTGCCGGCTCCGGCGAGGCCGTAACCGGACATTGATATGGGCCCGCTCATCACGACGGCGCCGAGCGCCGTGATAGGATCGGTCCCCCCGCCGGCGTGTGCGGAGGCGTGGGCGCCGGGAACCGAACCGTCCACCGCGATCCAGCCCGAGCCGGACCAGTACTTGACCCGGCCCGCCGAAGAGTCGAACCAGAG
>CAZJUL010000340.1:0-831 GCA_964549095.1 uncultured Elusimicrobiaceae bacterium | reverse complement strand
AGAGATCGCCGGCCGAAGAGGCCGCAGGAGTCGAAGAAGCCGTCGTGTATTTCTTCCCGGAATGCAGCAGTGAATTCACGGCGAAGGGCGCGGCGGTCAGCTCGTCGCGCGGGGAAAGCGCCGTTCCGGCTACTTCTATCTCCAGCCAGAGGTTGCCGGTATCCCAATCGGAAATGGAAGGCTCCAGGTCCACCTTGAAAAGGCCGGTGGAAATTGACACGGTGTTGACCGCGCTGGTCCATACCGGGGCGGTTGAAACGGCGGTCGGGTAGATCCGGAAGACTATGTCGCGGTCGCCCGTCACCAGGTTCCCGTTCTGGCGGATATTCCCCTGGTAGGTGATCTTCACCGGCACGGCGGCGAAGACCGCCGCGGGCGCTGCGGCAAAAGAGATAGCGGCCGCGGCGAGGAAGAATGCGGCCCCCCTGAATTTTATTTTCATAAGTCCTTCATCCGCCGCCCCGTCACCAGATAACCATCAGCTTGCCCGTCTTGGCGTTGGACCCTGAAGAAACGCGCCAGATATACACGTCGCTGCGGGCCTTTTCCCCCGCCGAATTCCTGACGTCCCATTTAACCTGCGGAAGCAGGAGATTTTCGGGGATGGCCAGGGTCCGCACCAGCAGGCCGTCCGCCGTGAATATCTCTATCTTGCCGCCCTGGGGCACGTTCGTGAAAGTTATCCCGTCGGCCGCCGTGCCCGTCCCGCCTGCGCCGATACCGGCCCGCGGCCCGGCGGGCCTGAAAGGAACCGGGAAAGCGTAAACATCTTTGACCGACTGGTCGATGGTTCCCAGCATGGCGAACACCCCCGGTGCGCCGAACGGCACG
>CAZJUL010000339.1:0-3356 GCA_964549095.1 uncultured Elusimicrobiaceae bacterium | reverse complement strand
CAGGTAACGCTGGTGACGCCGTGCCGGCTTAGGTACCACGGCAGCGTCAGCAGCTTCTTGCCGTAAGGCGGGCGGAAGGTTATGGCGCCCTTGTAGCCGCTGGCGCGGATAAGGGCGTCGGTGCGTTCTATTTCCCGCGCAATAAAGCCGGGTGTTTTGAAGACCATGCGCTTATGTGAATAGGTATGTGTTCTGTCTAGTTTAAATTGAAACATTTCCTTGGCCAATTCTGTTGACACTTTCAGCCGTTCCGCCTACTTCCCACTCTTCATACAATCCTAGCCTTTTCAGCAATTCCCGCACAGCCTTCCTATGCAATCTTTCGCCTTTTAATGGCCCCAGGCTGCTTTTTATCTCTTCAAGCATCTTCCAGATTTCCTTCCTGTCCAGACGCTGTATCCCGTTGCAGTTGTGGTAAATACTTGCCGATGTTTTAAAACCCAAGACCGCTCTCGGTTTTGTATTGTTCAGCATCAGCAGCCCTTCGCGTACTTCCTGCTCAAGTTCTCTATCAGAAACCTCGGCGCTTACGGGAATCAGCCAGTTCTTTATCTCCCGGTTGTCCCGCTCCGTTCTGCCGTTCGTCCACGGGGCTCGTCTTTGCGTCGGGTAGCCGATTATTTCATGCTGCCGCAGGAAATTCTGAAACTTCCCGCTCATGAACGCGGAACCGTGGTCGTATTTCCACACCAGCGGCGCCCTGCCCATGCAGGCGACCAGTCCTTCCGCGTGCGCTACTACGGCCTCCGCCGTTTCCGGACAGATATCCCAGCCAGGCCGGTACCGCGAATGCTCGTCCAGCGTTTTCAGCAGTTTCCGTTTCCCGGGGACTTCCGTGAAGTCCGAAGACCAGAAGACATCCCTGGCTAGAACCTTGGTCCTGCCGGTATGCGCCGGTTCTTTTCTCTTCGGGCGCGGGCCCCTGGCCTCCGCCAGGATCTTAGCCACGCTGCTGTGGCTTATTCCCACTGCTGCGGCAATACTCCTCGCGTCCCAGGTTGACCGGTTTTCATGGTCAATTTTCATTATCCTGGCCCGGACCGCCTCAGTAATGCGCCGGGCGCGGCCGGCGAAAGATTTAAACCTCCCGCCGGCCCAGCGCCAGTGCGTGCTGCGGCTTATGTCCCACAACCCGGCGAATTCTTCCGTCTTCACGCCGCTTTCTCTTTCCAAAGACCAGTCACTTCTGTAAAACTCCCGCGCTTCTTTCAGCGTTTGCCGTTTTTTTTACCGTCACTGCCCCAGGCATGGCGCCGGATTATCCGTTTCGCCACTCCCAGTATCAGCTTCAGCCGGCTTTTCTCCCGCCTCAATTGCGCGTTTTCGCGGGTTAATTTCTCCACCTTCTCCGCCAGGCGTTTGGCTTCCTCCGCCGGCTCCCGTGCCGGCTTCGGCCCCGGTTTGCCCGCCTCCAACGCTTTCAGCGCCGCTCCTCGCACATCCCGCATCCACCGGTAAAACAGTTCCCGCGATACTCCCGCCTGCAGGCACAGGTCCTTCGCCGTCGATTCTTTCGCTACCCCCAACAGCACCAGGTCCAGTCGTTCCAGCGGGCTCGCTAATTTCAATTGCGCCATTTGCGCCTCCTGAAATTAATTCTACCTTTTCACCCAGCATTACTTGCGCGTCTTTAGCTACCACGCGCAGCTCACGTCCGCCGATATTACCCACAAGATAAGTCGGCGCTATGTAGCCAGGGACAGATACCGGCGCTTCCTGAACTTTTTCCGTGTTCGAAGCTATTATCTGTTTTACCTGGTCGCCCACCCGGTAGAACTTGTCCGAAGGAATAAGATTATTTATCCCTTGGTGCGGACGTTTGAAGTTGTAGAACTCCACGTACTCACCGATCTTGTCTTTGGCCTCTTCGAATGTCGACAAGGGCGTCTTCTGCAGACATTCCTGCAACAGGTTCCTCCAGAAGGATTCTATCTTGCCCTGCGTCTGCGGGTGGTATGGCCGGCTTCTTATATGCCGTATACCTAGCTTGGTCAGCATCTCGGTGAACTTGCTGCGCCCGCGCCAGCTGTGATATTGCCGCCCGTTGTCAGACAACACTTCCTTCGGCAGGCCGTGCTTCTCTATGGCGGCGCGGAACACTTCCTGCACGTTCGCGTTCGTCTGGAACCGGTACAGACCCCAGCCTGTAAGGAACCGGCTGTTGTCGTCCAGGAAACCTATCACGTAGACCCGGTACTGCCCCTTCAGCATGAAGGTCATGATATCCGTTTGCCAAAGATCGTTCGGGGTGGCCCGCTCAAAGGTCCTGACACGTACAGGCCTGTTTCTCCTACGGAAACGTGTTTCCTGCGGCTCATGGCCTCGCCCACGCAGCAGCTTCCTGACCGTCTCCCGGGCTAAACTCAGAAAGCCATGCCGGTAAAGCGCGCCTTGCACTTTGCCAACCCCGGCTTCTGGTTCGGCCTTCAATACTTCACCAACAACCTGTGCCGCAGCCGCAACTTTAGGGCTTTGCCTTCGCGAATTGCCATTCGGGGCTTGCTCCAGGCCGGCTAGCCCGTGTGCTTCGTACTTTTTCGTCCACTTCAACACCGACATCCCACTGACTTTAAAAAGATCCGAAACTTCCTTCAAGGTCAGCCCTTTCTGCCGGCTTTCCACGACCTGCAGCTTTTGTGATATAGAATACACCTTGTTTTTGACACTCATATACTGCCTCCTGTTTTGCTTTATTTGGAGGCTGAAGTGTCAACAAGATTAAGCGTTGAAATATGTTTCAATTATACTAGACGGGACAAGATATCTCCACGACATACTTCAGTATTTTTGTAGACGAGACATTCCAGCATGCCTGTGCTTTGCCAATTGTTAGCAATTTATCCATATATTTCCCTAAATCAACTTGTTTGTATTTGTGTTTTCCCCTATGTACCCGACACAAACATTCTACCAAATGGACACCAGAATAGACCTGAAGGAGTACCGGCAGGATGTGTTCCTAGCAAAGGTGATGCACTGTGCAGCTTTTGGGGTCAGTTCGGGAAGGGGAACGACGTAGTAATCCACACCCCTATTCACCTCAGCAAGCATTCTTTCTTCAACCCCAGATTCCCCAGAACAAAACCGCCGGGCTTCCCCGGCGGCTTAGCAATCAAATGTCAAGATTCATGACCTGACCCCATCTTCCCTAGGCAGCCTGACTCTTTTCCCCTCGCACATGCAGCTAACTTTTCCGATTGAGAGTTTTATACTCTTCAAATGATTCCATTATTTTCATTTTCAACTCTTCGTTATTTAGGTTGAGTAAATCATGAGCTTGCACACAAGCGTCCCGCAACAATACCGCGGCTGACACAATAATTTGCTCAATCTCTTCGCCTGTCTGCGACAATTGA
>CAZJUL010000338.1:0-3356 GCA_964549095.1 uncultured Elusimicrobiaceae bacterium | reverse complement strand
TTGGAGGGGTGACGACGGGTTTGCCCGAAGGGGGCATCCGGACCCCGACCTGGTCCAGCATAGGAGGGGGAGGATAAGGGCGGCCGCGCTGGCCGACCCGGCCCCCTGAGCGGCGAACCCGGCGGCAGGACCCCGAACTTGCAGTCCGCCGACAGGACCCGCGAACCCCAGCGGAGGCTTTATGATATTCGCCAGAGTAGTGGGCAACGTGGTCTGCACGCGCAAAGACGACAAACTGGTCGGCACCAAGCTGCTTATGGTACAGCCGGTAGGCCTGGACGACGCGCCTAAAGGCAACGTCCTCGTCGGCATAGACGCCGTCGGAGCGGGCACGGGCGAGCTGGTCCTTCTGGTGCAGGGCTCCAGCGCCAGGCAGACCTCCAAGACCGAGAGCACGCCGGTGGACTGCACTATATTCGCCATCGTGGACACCATAGAGAAGGACGGCAAGGTCGTGTTCACCAAGAGCAAAGACAAGATGACCGCCTGATGAGCGGCGGCCCCCTGCACAATTAATGGAAGCGTAGACCCTATGCCTATAAACGAAGAAGAACTGCAGCGCATAGTAGCCGAAGTGGTAAAGAACCTCAGCGCCGGGACCGTATCGGCCCGGCCGGGCGGAAGCTCCGGCGGCCCGGTGTTCGGCACCGTCAACGAAGCCGTCGGCGCCTCCGAAAAGGCGCAGGTCGTTTTCCAGGAACTGGGGCTCGAGGCGCGCTCAAAGATCATAGACGCGATGCGCAAGGTCTCCCTGGACAACGCCGCGCGCTGGGCGCAGCTGGCCGTGGCCGAGACCGGGATGGGCCGGGTCGAAGACAAGATCCAGAAGAACCTGCTGGTCGCGGCCAAGACGCCCGGCGTGGAAGACCTGCGGTCCATCTCCTATACCGGCGACAAAGGCCTGACGCTCGTAGAGTGGGCCCCCTTCGGCGTGGTGGCGGCCATAACCCCGTCCACCAACGCGGTGGCTACCATAATCAGCAACGCCATCGGCATACTCTCGGCTGGCAACTCGGTGGTGTTCTCTCCTCACCCGGCCGCCAAGAAATGCGTGCAGGACGCGGTCCGCGTGCTGGACGGCGCCATCGTCTCCGCCGGCGGGCCTTCGAACCTCGTTTCCACCGTCGAGAACCCTACGCAGGAATCCACCCGCGAACTGCTGGCCCATCCCAAGGGCCGCATGAACATGGTCACGGGCGGCCCGGCCATAGTCAAAGTGGCAATGACCGCCGGCAAGGCCTGCAAGACCATAGCCGCCGGACCCGGCAACCCGCCGATAGTGGTGGACGAAACCGCCATTTTCCCGGACTGCGCCCGCGAGATAATAACGGGCTGCGGCTTCGACAATAATGTTTTGTGCATAGCCGAGAAAGAAGTGATAGTCACCGAGAAGGCGAAAAATATTTTCCTGGAAAGCATGCGCAGGGACGCGCGCGCCTATGAGCTGACTCCGTCGCAGATGGACAAGCTGACGAAGCTCGCGATCATCGAGCCGGGCAGGGAGCCCAAGGTCAACAGGGATTTCATAGGCAAGAACCCCAGCCATATCGCGAAGGCCATCGGCCTCAACCTTGCCGACGATATCAGGGTGCTCTGGGCCGAAGTTGCGAACGACCATCCCTTCGTGCTCACCGAACAGCTTATGCCGGTACTGCCCGTGACCTCGGTGCGCGATATCGATACGGCCATAGAGCTGGCCTACTTCGCGGAAGGCGAGAGCCACCACACCGCCGGGATGTATTCCACCGACGTGCGGAACATGACCAAAATGGCCCGCAGGATCGCCTGTTCCATCTTCGTCAAGAACGCGTGCACGCTGCACGGCCTCGGCCTCGGCGAGGGCTACGCCTCCATGTCCATCGGCACGCCGACCGGGGACGGCATTACCAAGACCTCTCATTTCGCGCGGCCGCTGCAATGCAGCCTGGTCGGGTATTTCAGGATAGCTTAGGAGAACATCTATGCAGGCTAACATAGCCATCGGGTTGCTTGAAACCTCTTCCATCGCCAAGGGCGTCGAGTCCCTGGACGCGATGTGCAAGGCCGCGGGCGTAAATCCCGAGACCGCCCAGCCCATCTCGAAAGGCAAGTACATCATCATCATCTCCGGCCCCGTCGGCGAGGTTGAATCCTCAATGTCGAAGGGCGTGGAAATAGCCGGCAACACCGTGGTGGCTAAGAACATCATACGGAACATCCACTCCGGAGTGCTGGCCGCGCTGAATAAAAAGATCAAGGCCGCCGGCAAGCTGGAAGCCGTCGGCATGGTGGAGACCAAAGAGGCGCTGCCCGCGGTCTTCGCCGCCGACGCCGCGGCCAAGGCCGCGTTCGTGCACGTCGGCGAGGTCAATACCGGCAAAGGCATAGGCGGCAAGGGCTATTTCACGGTGATGGGCGAAGTCGGCGCCGTCAGGACGGCCGTTTCGGCCGGGGTGAAGGCCATTGGCGAGGACGCGGTAGTGAGCCGGATAGTGATACCGAACGCGCACGAGCACATTGCGCAGATAATATAGGAAGGTCCAAATTATGAGACTCGTCATAGGTTCCGACCACGCCGGTTTCGAAGCGAAAGAAAAGCTCAAGAAGTTCATGCAGGGGCTCGGCCACGACGTCACCGATTTCGGCTGCTATTCCGCGGAGCCGGTGGACTTCACGGACATCGCGCTGCTGGTCGGCGAGGCGGTGCGCAAGCGCGAGTTCGACAGGGCCGTGCTGCTGGACGGCTTCGGCGGCGCCATGCCGCTGGCCGCCAACAAGATACACGGCATCAGGGCCGTCTGCGCCTACGACCTGATCTCGGCCCGCTTCGCGTCGGCGCACGAGGACTGCAACGTGCTCTGCGTCGGCGGCAAGACGCACGGCGAGCTGGCCCTGCAGGAAATAGTTAAGGTCTGGCTGAACACCCCTTTCGAAGGCGGCAAGTACCAGAAGCGGCTGGACAAGATAACGGCCATAGAGCAGACCTGCAGGTAGAACGGTTTTCGCGGCAATATGAAACAGGCAAAAGTCATAGGCAGAGTGTTCTGCGCCCGCCAGTGCTGCGGGATGGCCGCCAAGACCATGCTGCTGATACAGCCGCTGGACTGGGACACGGACAAGCCCGCGGGCGACCAGCTGGTGGCGGCCGACCTGGTAGGCGCCGGCGCGGGCGAGGCCGTTTTTTTCGTGGCGGCCAGGGAAGCCATAATGGCGTTCGAGGGCTGGGAGGGGGAACCCTCCGTGAAGGCTGACCTGCCGCCGGTGGACGCCGCCATACTCGGCATCATAGACGGGAAGCAGCTGAAGGTTTGATGCGGAGGGACAGGCGTGGGTTTGCCCTGTAGCCGCATAGCGGATGGGGGGCCCCATCCGAAAGG
>CAZJUL010000337.1:0-3357 GCA_964549095.1 uncultured Elusimicrobiaceae bacterium | reverse complement strand
CCGTGGAAACCGGGAGCTCGGAATCCCTGGACCAGCTTAAGGACCAGGCCGCCAGGTAACGCTTTTTTTGCCAATAAAAAAACCGGAGCTCTCCCTCCGGTTTTTTTATTTCCCCCCGCCGCCTCAGTCGACGCCGAGGAGCATGCCGACCGGGCAGTGGTCCGAGCCCTGCACTTCCGGCAGGATGAACGCGTCCTTCACCAGCCCGGCCTTTTCTTTGTTTATGAAGAAGTAATCTATGCGCCAGCCCACGTTCCTTTCGCGGGCGCGGGTCTTGTAATCCCACCAGGTATACCGCCCCGGCTCCGGGTGTAAGGCCCTGAAGGTGTCCACCCAGCCCAGGGAGGTGATCTTATCCAGCCAGGCGCGCTCCACGGGCATGAAACCGCTGTTGCCAACATTCTCTTTGGGCCTCGCCAGGTCTATTTCCCTGTGGGCCGTGTTCACGTCACCGCAGAAGATCACGGCCTTGCCGGTCTTGCGCAGCTTTTCAATATGCTTCAGGAAGGCCTCGTAGAATTCCAGCTTATAGGCCAGGCGCACCGGGCCCTGGCCGCCGTTCGGGAAATAAACGTTAAGCAGATAAAAGTCCTTATACTCCAGCGTTATCACGCGCCCTTCGTCGTCGAAGCGCTTTATGCCGAAACCTTTGGCCACCGAAACCGGCACGGGACGGAAGAACGCCGCCACGCCGCTGTAGCCCTTGCGCTCGGCGCAGTTCCAGGCGAATCTATACCCGGCGAAAGCGGTGTTCCCGGGAGCCAGCTGCTCCGGGCAGGCTTTAACTTCCTGCAGGCCGAGTATGTCGGGCTGAACGGAAGACAGGAAGTCACCGAAGCCTTTTTTAAGCACGGCCCGGTAGCCGTTCACGTTCCAGGAAAGTATTTTTATCGCCATAAGTTCAGCGGACAGCGCCGCTTTAAAGAAAGGCGCCATATGACGGCGCGCGCGCAAGTATAGTATTATAACTCTTGTAGTATCGCGGATTTAAGCAGGTTACCCCATGTCTTCAACGGAAAACGCGCCGCCCCAAAACACGCAGGAGCCCTCTGAGCAGGTCATGATCGGGCTTTATCACGGCCTGATCTTCCTCCTTTCCGCCCTCCTGTTCTGCCCGATGGGGCTGGCCATCTTCAAACTTTATCCGCCGCCCGACGCGGCGCTGGCCGCGGCTTTTACAGATTGGGGACGGGCTTACCTGGCGCCGGAAGGCCCGGAACGCCTGACCTATATTTCCGGCCTGCTCTATTTCCTGCTGGTCCCGGCCCTGCTTGCAAAGGCGCTGCAGCGGCATTACGGCGGATTCAGGGAATTCATACTGCGCCATTACGCCGCCCGCCCGGGAACCTTTACAGCCGTTCTCTACTCGGCCTTCCTGGTCTGGCTCGCCGCCGTAGCCACCCGTACGGTCCTAAAGAACAAATTCCTGCCGGTCTTCCTGGCGGGCGCGGTCCTGTCTTTCTGTTTCGCGCATTGGGCCGTCTATAAAAAACGGTTCCTGCCGCCGGAAGGCGGCCGCGCCGGGACCTGGTTCCTTTGGGCCGCGCTGGCCCTTCTCGCCGTCCTTTCCCTCCTGCTGTTCGTCTCCGACGGGGTCTTCTGGAAATACCTGAGCGTGAGGGACAGCTATAATGTCCTGATAGGCACCGTGAACCAGGTGCTGCACGGCCGCACCGTGCTGGCGGACACGGCTTCGCAATACGGCATAGTATACCCGTATCTTGCGGCGGCCTTCGTAAAGATAGCGGGGCTCTCCCTGCCGCGGCTCAGCCTGTTCTTCGTCCTGCTGTCTTTCCTGTCGCTGGGGTTCCTGGCCCTGGCGGTGTATAAAAAGACGGGCGCCTCGCCGCTTTCTTTCCTCCTCCTCGCCGCCGTCCTTCTTTTCATGCACCCTTTCGCTTACGCGGCCATCCTTAATATTGACCCTTATATTCTCGGCCCCTATTACGCCTACCTCCCCGTCCGGGTGCTCTTCGGCGCTTTCCTGCTTTACTTCGCAAAAGTATTCCTGGACAGGCCGACCGCCGGGAATTACCTGCTGGGGACCGGCGCGGCCGCCGCCGCTGTGCTCTGGAATATGGACACGGGGCTTGTCCTGGCCCTGAGCTGGCTGCTGCTGCTTTGTTTCAATTCGCTGGCTGATAAACCGCCGGCCGCGAGGGCTTTTTCCGCCCTGGTAAAACACGTGCTGGCCATTGCCTGCTCCGTCGCGCTGGCGGCCGCCCTGTACGCGCTCTTCGCCAAGGCCCGGTCAGGGCATTATCCCGCCTGGGGAGACGCGTTCAGGTATCCAGCGCTATTCTACAAGTCGGGCTTTATGATGAGCCCGATGAAAGTATTCGCCTTCTGGCAGATACCGGTCCTTGTCTACCTGCTGGCCGTCTTCCGTGGGATGCGCGGCCTGCTGGGCGGAACCGCTACGGCGGACGACCGCTGGCGCTTTTTTATCGCCGTATACGGGCTGGGCATCTTCTCTTATTACCAGGGCAGGAGCCATTTCTTCACCCTGCTGGCCGTCCTGTACCCGGCCTTCCTGCTGATGGCTTTCAGCGCCTGGGACATACTTGCTTCGATAAAAGACGGGGACGGAGGAAGGGCGGCCCTGTGCCTGAAACGCGCGCGACTGGCGGCGCTGCTCCTGCCGTTCTCGGTCTGCCTGCTCTCTTTCCCGGTAAAGCTGCCCGGCTACCTGCGCGGGCTGGACGGCGGCGCGGGCCCGGCGCGTCTGCCCGAGCGGCTGGCCGAACCCCTCTCTTATTTAAGGAAGGCCGACCCACCCGGCAAAACCCTGGTCCTTTCAGGTTATTCCGAGGTCCTCCATTTCCTCTCCGGCACTGCTTCCCCTTTGCCTTTCGCCTCGCTTGTCGAGATCATCCTGAAAGAAGACCTGGCGAAGGTGCAGAAGCTTGCAGATGACAATGATTTCAGCCGCATCCTCGTCGGGCGCGCGAACTTCGCGCCCACCGCGCCGCTGGAGCGGGCCCTTGTCTTCAACGGCTATGAACCGGCGGCGCCCCTGAAGGATTTTTCGGTTTATGTACCGGACCCGAAAGGCGGACGCGCCAGGTAAGAGCGGCGTTCAGGCGGATACCCTATGTATTTTCAGACGGCAGGAATCGAGGTCGCGCCCTGGCTGCCCCCGCTGGTGGCTTTCGTCATTTCTTTCTTCACCTCGATGGGCGGCATAACCGGGGCCTTCCTGCTGCTCCCGTTCCAGGTTTCCGTCCTGGGCTATGCGGCCCCGTCGGTAAGCGCCACCAACCAGCTTTACAACATCGTAGCCACTCCCGGCGGGGTCTGGCGCTATTATAAGGAAGGCAGGATGCTGTGGCCGCTGGCCGGGGTCATAGCGGCGGG
>CAZJUL010000336.1:0-3358 GCA_964549095.1 uncultured Elusimicrobiaceae bacterium | reverse complement strand
TAGCGGTATTTTCCACGAATACGGTGCCTTACGGCATTCTGGCGTCCTCAGCTGACATCGTCATCACCAGCGTGACGGTGGAAGGCGGGGCTTTCGTCAATGCGGCCGGGGTCCGTATATCAAGCAGCAGCCGGGTGGAGTTCTCAACCATGACGGCGGCCGCCGCCCACGGCCTGTGGATAGACGGGAGCGGCAACACGGTCTCGTTCAGCACCTTGACCAGCGCCGGCGATTATTCCGCCCTCTATCTCGCGGCCGCCGACTCCAATACCATAACGTACTCCTACATCCAGACCGCGGTGAACTTCAATTATACGGCCCAGCTGCTGGCCGGTTCGGACTTTAACGAAATATCCCATTCCACGATCACGGGAACCGGCTATTACGGCCTGCTGTACATGAAGGCCTCGTCGTCCAATACCGTGTCCGGCACCTATCTCTACGGTGCGAACGGAAAAGGGATCACTCTGTACCAGGGCGCCGACCGCAATTATATCTCCGGCTCCACGGTCACCTGTGCCGGCACCAGCGCCCTTCAGATACAGGACGCCGATCACAACGAGGCGGCGTATTCGGCCTTTTTCGCCATTAACGGCCACGGCGTAACTATTTCCGCCGGCGCCGATTTTAACTCCGTTTCCCATTCCACCATCACGGGGAACGGCGACGGGAATAATTACCAGGGCCTTCATATCGAACTGAGCTCCGCGAATACAGTATCCAGCTCGTATATACAGGGCTCCACCGCCGTTTACATAAGCGGTTCCACAACCACTATCATAGGCGGCAGCGTGCTGGTGAGCACTTGGACGGACGGTATCGGGTTGAGCCTCGGCAACGGCAGCGTCGGCCTGTTCCTGGCCACCAGCACCCTTAGTGGCGGGGCGCAGGGCAGCGCCGTTTACCTGGCGCCGAATAATTCCGACAAGATAGAGCTGGCTTCCAACACTATAGCCGGGGGGCAGTACGGCCTGAACATCGCCACGCAGGCGGCCGGGGCGGAACTGTATATTACCAGTATGACCTTCGCTTCTCTGACGGCGGGCGCCACGGCCATAAACTTCATAGACGGCTATTTCGTTTCCACTTTTACCGGTGTCGCTTTCAACAGCGCGGATATAGCCATTAACATAAACGCCGGCCAGCTGACTACTGGCTCCAGCATAACCGTCCGCGCTCATACGGGGCAGAAGACGGGGCCCTCCTTCGAGAACGACCCCGATAATTACGTGCAGTGGCAGGATACCACTCCGCCCACGGTGGCGATAACCTTCCCGGCGGACGGCTCCGCCCGCAACTCGGCGCCAAACATTACCGGCACGGCGGCCGACAATGACTCGCTGACGCTGGTAAAGGTGGCCCTGCGCTCCGAGGAGAACGGGTATTACTGGAGCGGGGCGGGGTTCGACGGCAGCGACCCGACCTGGCTGATCGCCAGCGGCGCCGGCGCCTGGAGTTTCGATACCAGCGCTATTCCGTTCAGCGATGGCTCCACCTATTACATATACGCCCAGGCCGGGGACTTCTACGAAAACTGGTCCACGGTGTACGCCACTATTTCTTTCAGGATGGACATGACGCCGCCGGTCTCAAGCCCGTCTGTGCCCGGCGCGGACACGGCTTACAGCTCCATGACCGCCCTCTCCGGCACGGCCATAGAGGAATTCGGAACCGTGGCCAGCGTGCAAATTTCCATCCTGGGCCAGGATGAGGCGGGAGGCGCTAAATACTTCGACGGCACGGCATTTAGCCCGCCCGCGGAGACCTGGCTGTCCGTGACCGGTCTTTATGTTTCTTCCTGGACCTATGCGAACGCCGCACTGTTCAGCCAGTTGACCGACGGGCGCCATTATATCGTCAAGTCCTCGGCCGCGGACAATGCGGGAAATGCGCAATCAACGGCCGGGCAGTCGCGGTTCCTTTACGATACGGCCGAAGCGGCTTCGAACCTCTCTACTCCGGCTAACGGCAATGTGTATCTCGACAGTAAAGCGCTTTCCGGGGCCAGCTCCGACGGCGGATTTACCACGGGGATAGAGGGCACGGGCTCGGGCGTCTATCCTGTGCTGGGCTGGCATCAGGGCAAGATAGAAACCGCCGTTTTCCGCGATACGGCGCCGCTGATGGGAAGCGCCGGCCCGCTGGTTTACGGCCCCGGCACCGGCTGGGACGAGTCCGGGTATTTCTGGGACGGCTCCACCTGGACCGACGCGGCCGGCGGGCCGGTCTGGGTGCCGGCGCAGTTCAGTAACGCGCTGGGTGATTGGTCGTACGCCGGACTGTCCTGCGACAATGAGACGGAACGGGACGAACATACCTGCTGGGTGCGTGGCGATCCATATCATTCCTGGTCGCGCGTGACCGACAACGCCGGCAACCTGGAAGCCGGCATCGATGACGGTCCCAAGTTCTATATTTCCGCCCCGGCACAAAGTTTCCTTGTCACCGCGGGCTCCGATACAATGACCGCCGGCGACAACGTGACTATCACCGTAGAAGCCAAGGATGAGCCGGGCGGCTCGGGAAGTACAGCCCAAAATTATATGGGCACGGTTAATTTCCATATCGACGGTGTGCCGGGCGGGCCGGAAACTATGGATGACGACGCCGCGCCGGATGATACATATGGTTTGCCTAAACAGTACGAGTTCCAGGCGGCCGATTATGGCGTGAAAAGCCTTACAATGCGCTTGCGCAGGGCAGGCGCACGGACGCTCCGCGTGGAACAGGCCGTCACGGTAGACGCTAATGCGGCCGGCCGGGTGCAGGTAATAGCCGACTATGATCCCTCTGGGGAACTGCCCGCCCCCGGCACTGCCGCCGGCAGTACCGGCGCCCCGCGCGCACGGTCCGCCGGCACAAGCGTGAACTTCCTGCTGCAGGTCACCGACCAGTACTGGAATCTGGTTGTCTCTTCGGCGGCCAGCGTTTTTGTGACGGACAGCGATCCGAACAACGACGCCGTTTCGCCTGACGGGTACGCTGATTTTGTGGGTTCCGCCACGGTCAGCCGCACTTTCGTGACGGCGGATCCGACCGGCTGGACCGTCTCCGCCTCCGGGCAAGGCACAGACCCCAACCCCCGCAACCCGTCTACCCCGGTGGCGGTAAGCGCCGGCGTCCCGGTCCGTCTGTTGACCCTGCTGCCGGGAGAATCATTCAGTCCTGGTTCTGTGACGGGGAAATCCGGAACGCCCGCGAATCATGAGGCTGGTGCTCCTTTTAGTGTTTTAGTAGGCGTGCTGGATAATTACTTCAACCTGGTCACTGGAAGGCCAGCTGATATACAGATAAATACTCCCACCGACGACTACGCCCCCTCCATCGCCACCGCGGCCGTGAACACAGCTCTCGGCTA
>CAZJUL010000335.1:0-3367 GCA_964549095.1 uncultured Elusimicrobiaceae bacterium | reverse complement strand
CGAAGAGCGGCGCCTTGGTCCCTTCGCCCGGCTTCAGGAAATAGAAGGACAGCAGCAGGAAGAACGCCCACCAGGCGGTCAGGCCCGCCGCCTTCATCTCCTCGTCGGAAAGAGCGTAGTAGACGTAGTGCAGGACCCGGGGCACGCCGTCCGGCACGAACGCCTGCCCGGTCTGCTTCAGCGCGAATTCCAGGTTGGTGCGGATGTCGGGGTTGCGCGGGTCCAGGCGCCAGGCCCGGGAATAATTCAGTATGGCCTGGCCCAGCTGGTTCATCCGGAAATACGCGTTGCCGGCGTTATAGTAGGCGTGCGGGTTGGCCGGCTCCTTCGCGATCATGTCCTGGTAGCCTTCCAGCGCGGCCTGGTAGCTGCCGCTCTTGTACATATCGTTGTACTCGGCCAGCTCGCTGCGGTCGTAGGCGCCGGCGGGCCCGAGAGAAAGCAGCAGCAGGAAAGCGGCCAGCGGGGTTTTCATTTCTTGAATTCCTTTTCCAGCATTTCCAGCAGGACCGAGTACTTGTTTATCATCTCTTTGGCGCGCTCGGGCTGGTCCCCCTCCGGCGTGAAATGCAGCGCCTCCAGGTTCTCCCAGAGGTCCCCTATCTCGCCCAGGGCGTAGTCGCTCACCGCGGGAAATTTTTCCTTCAGCAGGGCCAGCGCCTTTTTCCTGGTCATCCCGCTCACTTTCTGGCCCGACTTGTCGGAGAGATAATCCAGCAGCGAATCGTAAAGCACCGAGGCGGCCTCCGCCGGGTGGGACAGCTTGAGCTGCTCGCGGGCCTTGTCCAGGCCGGAGGCGGCCCGGCTCCTGGCGTTCTTGAACCTGAACAGCAGCGGGTTCTTGATGCGGAATTCCTTGGTGCGCGCTATCCAGAAGCTCAGCAGCGCTATGAAGACCGGCGCCAGGTGCGTCCACGGCGGCAGGGTCGTCACCTTGGCGGCCAGCCCGCCCATACCCCGGGCCGTCGGCGTGTCGCTTACATACCGGATGTCCGAGGCCAGCGCCGTTATGCCCACCTGGCCGCCGTCCCCGTGCGCGAAGGAGACCTTGGTCCCGTCGCCGTCGCCCTTCAGCACCGTGATCTCGATGGGCCGCGTCTCGATCTCGCGGTACTCTTTCGCCGCGGTGTCGAAGTAGGCGAACTTGACCGGCGGTATCACCTGGGCGCCCGCGCGCTTGGGGATGAGTATGGTGGTGAAGACCTTTTTCCCGCCTATCACGTCGCCCGCCTTGGAGATGTCCAGGGCGCTCATGGTGTCGTAGACCTTGAAGTCCGGCATCTCGGGCAGCTTGGGGGCGGTCAGCACCTTCAGGTTGCCGCTGCCGCTTATCTTGACCGAGAGGTTAAGCGCCTCGCCGGTCTTGGCCTCTTTCCTGTCCGTCTCGGCGGAGATGGTGAATTCGCCCGCCACGTCCTTGAACGAGGCCGGCGCGCCGGCGGGGTAGGGCAGGATCTTGACCGTCAGGGCGTTGCTCTTCACCTCGCGCGTCTCGCCCTGCGCGTTGTTCATCGAGAAGAACTTCTGGAAGAAATTCGGGTCGAAGGGGTCCATAGCCGTCTCTTTGTGCATCTGCGCTATCACGGTGGCGGGGCTGACCTCCGCCAGGCCCTCGGACAGGCCGAAGACCGCGGTCTTTATCTCGCTGTAGGCGTAGCGCGTGCCCTTTATCACGGTCTCGCCGTTGCGCACCGGCGGCAGGTCCTCGGCTATGAGGTTCTTGAACTGCGGCGGCAGGAACTGGGGATTGGAGGTGAGCGGCACGGCCGTGTAGAACTTGATGGTGAGGTTCACCTGCTCGTTGGGGTAGGCGGTGCGCTTGTCGGTCTCCGCGGCAAGATAAAGAAGGTCGGTGGGCGAGGCCTGCTGGGCGGCCTGCTGCGGCTGCTGCGACCCCTGCCGCGAATAGCGGTACTGCTGCTGCGGCTGCCGCGCGGGCGCGGCCTGCTGCGAGGAGGCGCGCACCACGGTCACCTCTATCTCCGGCGTGAACGCCCTGTCCGAGCCGTGCTGGACGGAGATGGACGGGATCTTCTGCCTGCCTATGAACATCGGGCTCAGCACGTAGGTGAAGGAGACCGAGGTGGTGATCTTGCCGTTTATGATGGAGATGTTCTGGCTGCGGCCGGAGGAATAGACGTTGAAATTGGTCATCTGCGGCAGCTTGGGCTCCGGCACGCTGGCGGAGTCGGCCGAGATGGTGATGGTCAGGTTCAGGCTGTCGTTTATCTCCACGGTGCGCTTGTCCACGTCGGCCATTATGGAAAATTCGGCGAACGCGGCCGCCGCGCTGAAGAGCAGCGCCGCGGTGATGGCCGTGAATGAATTCAGTCTGTGTGCCGGCATTTTATTCGCTCTTCCGCTACCAGTCTTTCCCGGAAGGAGGGTCTTTGCGCTTGGCCTTGTTCATGAAGCGGACGTTCATCATCTCTTTAGCGCCGGAGGATTTTTCCTTCTCTTTCATCATCTCCAGCAGCTTTTCCGCCTGCTGCTTGGCCTGCTCTTTTCGCTTCTCCTCTTCCTGTTTCTTGGCCTCTTCCTTCTCTTTTTCCTTGTCCTTCTTTTCCTTATCCTTGTCCTGCTTGTCCTTGTCGTCCTTCCCGCCGCCTTTCTTGTCCTGCTTCTTGTCGCCCTGGTCCTGCGGTTTGTCGCACTGCTTCTTCTGGTCCTGCTTGTCCTTCTTCTGGTCCTGCTGCTGCTGTTTCTGCTGCTCCAGCGCCTTCTGCAGGTTGTATTTCGCGTTCGCGTCGCGCGGGTCGGCCAGTATGGCCTTCTTGTAGCTCTCTATGGCCTTCGGGAAGTCCGAGAGCTGGTAATACGCGTTGCCGGTGTTATAGAGCGCGCGGCTCTGCAGCTTGCCGCTCTTGGAGGCGGTCTCGAAATCTTCGGCGGCCTTCGGGTAATCTTCCAGCCGGAAATGCGACGCGCCCCTGTTGAACAATATTTTACCCGTTTTGGGCGCCTTTTCAAGGGCTTTGTTATAGCAGTCGAAGGCTTTAGGGAAATCCCCCTTGCCGTACGCCTTGTTGCCCTTCCTGGCCAGGCCCTCGGCTTCGGAGGCTTGCGCCCCGCCGGCCAGCGCCAGGCAGAGGCCCAGCAGCAGGGCGGCGGCGCCGGCGTTCTTCTTCAAGCGGCCCGGCAGCCCTTTCAGGGCCTGCGGCAGGGCGAAGCCTTTTTCCATGACCATTAATTCTATCAAAAGCAGCAGCAGCGCGAGAACAAGCGGGAACTGGAAGCGGTTCTTGTAATGGGATTTGCCGAAGCCCTTGCTCTTGGAAAGGGCTATCCTGCCCACGGTGCCGTGTATCTCCGCGGCCGTGGCTTCCGGGTCGCCGCCGTAGCGGATATATTCGGCGCCGGTCTTGCG
>CAZJUL010000334.1:0-3376 GCA_964549095.1 uncultured Elusimicrobiaceae bacterium | reverse complement strand
CGTTGGATATAATATCCGCGGCGGCAAATGTCACGGTGTCGGCGTCCGTCGCGTACGCGGTGGTCCCGGCCGCCAGCGGAACGTCGTTTATTCCGGCCGCGGCCTCCGGCGCCGTCCCGTCCACGTGAAATTCCTTATAGCCGGCGTCCCCGAAATTGGCCAGCTTGTCCACGGCATGATAATGAACGGTATGCACCCCTTCCGGCAATAAGAACGGGCTGGAATATACTGGGTTTTCGCAGGTTCCCGGCTGGGCGGCCGGATCATACGCCGCCGACTGGCAATCGGCGGGGGTCTTGTCTATAAGATAATACGTGCTTGCCACGCCGGCCAGGGCCGCGCCGTTGAAGACATGGCTGTTGGAGGAAATATCCGTGGCGAAAAGCCCCACCGGGGTGAGCGAGCTTATGTAAACCCTGCCGTCCAGCTCGCGGGCCTTTTCAACGACGACATTCACCACAGGCCCGGCCTTGTCGAAGATGTCTATGGGCGCCACCACGGCGAACGTAGAGGTCCTCAGCGTTTCGCCAGCCACATAACTGGCGGTGGCTTCGGTGGTTATGTCCTCCACCGTGCCGTCGTCGTGATAGGCCAGCATCCGTATGCGGCCCAGGTCCTCGGCCGTGAAGTTCGGGTCCAGGCCGACGCGCTTTATCTCCACGCCGTCGAACGACGACCGGAATTCGAACAGGCAGGCGCCGAGCAGGATATGGTTCAGGGGTAATGCTTCCAAACTGCCCACCTCCCGGACCGCCACCTGGTGCGGGGCGACAGCGTCCGGATTCTTCACGGTAAAGTCCCAGAAACCCCTGTTGTAGGTTATGTTGTAGTTCGCCGGCTGCGGCGAATTCCGGTAAGACCCGGCGGTGGGGCCGACCAGCCAGCCCATGACGGAATGACCTTTCAGGACCACGTCGCAGGCCGGCTGGCAGCCGTATTGGTCGCATACCTGCGGGGAAACGTCTACGGTCAGCCTTCCGTGCAGGTATTTATTGGGATTGGCGACCGTGACCGGCTGCTCGCTGTAGGCGGGCAACTCCGCGGCAACCGAACCGGCCGCCGTGTATGAAACAGGCAAGGCGAACGTGTTCGGCGCCGAGTTCACCGTGATGGTGCAGGGGCCGCTGGAAGCCTGTATTTCCGTGAGATAGTTCGCCACCGCGTGGTCGTCGTTGGACAATGCCAGATCCGGCGCCGGAGGCGTCCGCGTGAACGCCGTCAGCGGCCAGGGCGAATTGAGATTCCCCGCCATATCCTGCGCGGTGAACTTGAAATAGCCGGGATTGGTTTCTTCCGGCTCCACAGGCAGCCCCGGTAAACTGAAAGCCAGTTGTTCGACGGTCCCCGTGGTCAGCGCGAAATCCCGGGGCAGGGAGCTCTCCCTTTCAAGCCGGAAGAACGCCATGCCGCTGCCTGTGTCCTGGACGACGCCGTAGATGGTGTAGCTGGAGAAATCCTGCGCCATGGCGATGCCGCTCACCGCGAGCCGTGGGGTTTCGGGGTCTATCCTGAAATACATGGTGGTGGACCGGCCCACGTTGTCCGTTACGGTCTGGATATAGTTCCCATCGTTCAGCTCCAGGGTCAGCGGGTAGCTGTCAATGACGCCGTTGAAATTGTACTCCTGGGAGAACCCGCCGGAATCGGCGCTGATTATTTTTATGTTTTTTATCCCCGAGCCCAGGTCCTTGTAGGTGAATTTGGCCTGGTTATTGGTAAGGTTGACCGGGTCCCCCGGGAAGCCGCACTGGACGGTGCCGGGCATGGACATGCATTCGTGGTAGGTATACGCGGGCTTCTCATAGGTTACGACCGGCGGGTTCACGTCCACGCGTATCCGGTGGAACGTGTCCTGGCCGGGGGCGCCCTGCATAAGGCCGTCCGCGCCGCGGGTGAACTGCGTGGCCAGGTCTATCACCGTCGCAGCCGACGACACCCGCAACGTCGGGTTCCCAAAGATTGGATTTCCGTCCGCGTCCTTGCCCTTCGGTATGTCCAGCCCCTGTATGGCCAGGGCGTACTGTCCATCCTGCTGGAACAGCCCCGGCTGCACAGTGAAGGTGGCCTTGTACACGCTTTGCGGCGCCCCCGGCACCACGGAGACCTTCACCCTATTGTCGTCCATCGCCCTCCCTTCCAGGTTCATCCCCACGCCGTTTTCCGGGTCCATGTATTCGCTGAAGACGGCCCTAACTTCATAGGATCGCCCCGGCAGCAGCGGCAGGTCGTATTCGGCCGCCGGGGAGACAAGCTGCCCGTCGGGATTCAACGTCCAGGCCCTGCGGTAGCGCGGGTCCCCGTTTATATCGGTAAACTCCACGCCTTCGGTATAAGGGCGGAAACTGTCAATGTAGACCTTCGTCGAAGTGTCGAAGAAGATATCTGTATTGTTGTTTCTTATGCTGTGCGCGCGAAAAACCATATTATAATTACCGTCGGGGAATTTTGCCTCGGAATTTATCAGGGCGTCGCCCGTTCCAGCGCGGTTAATCCGCGTGTTGAAGCCGATGAAATAAAAATCGTCATGGCCGACAGCGGTCCCCTGGGGGTCTACACCAGTTTTACTAAATGAACCCCGGTTAGTATTTCCAGTGTGTGTAATGTAAGAAGGCGTAGGACGCGCATCCGCTATGTCAGGCGGCAGGCCGCCGTAAACCACGCTTGTGCTGAGAGTCGTTTCATCATAAACAATTTGATCCTGCGGGGTGTCCTTCCCTATAAAGTAAAGTTTCACCCGGTCAAGGTCCTTGCCAGCTTCAGAGTTAATATTTAGTCTAACACGCTCATTCAACTGTTGGGCTTCAGAAGCGCCGCTTCTGCGATAGAGGATGCTGTTCTCGGCGGAATCAGGATACAGAATACTCCTGGTATATGCCGGCGCATCATGCATAATGAAATACAGCGGATTAACATCGTAAAAATTATTAGGGTAATCTATATGCGCAGAGATATGAAGGTGGGGGCCGGACACTATTCCAGAATGTCCACTCGGGCCGATGGGTGTATTTGTGTCGCCGACATTTCTGGTTGTTCTTAAATTATCCGTGTCAGATAAATTGCGAATATAACCATTACCCCATCGTATCAAGCAGTTGGGAGAGGCGTTACTCGCGGCCGCTAATACGCGCGCAGCTCTTGATAAATCTCTATTCTCTCTAGACCCCCAATTAATCAAAACATTTTGAGGCGCAGGAAGATTTATTTTTGTATAAGGATCGACTAAGGTGACTTGGGCAGCTTCGTATGAATAGTCTGTGGAATGGGGGGCGGCATCATTATAAAAGAAATGCATGTATGTCCAATATGCATGCGCACTTTGTGTGAGGGTGTAAAAAAGTCTGTGTAAACGCCATCATTCCAGCCTAAGCCGCCCTTC
>CAZJUL010000333.1:0-3405 GCA_964549095.1 uncultured Elusimicrobiaceae bacterium | reverse complement strand
AAGGCAGGTTGGCCGAAGCGGCTACCGCGAAGGCCAGGCCTACCAGGAAGGAAACATTCATTCCCTGGAAGATGATGCCAAGGATTATCGCGATGATGCCGACGACGAACGCCGCGATCTTGCCGGCGCGCACCTTCTGCTTCTCGTTGAACCCCAGCTGCATGTAGCGGTCCATCAGGTCGTGCGCCACGGCGCCGGAGGCGGCTATGATAAGCCCGCTGACCGTGCCGAGCACGGTGGCGAACGCGATAGCCGAGATGATGGCGAACAGGAAGGTCCCGAAGGAGCGGGCCAGCAGCGGGGCCGACATATTGTCGGTCAGCGGGTTCACCACGGAGTTCACCAGGGCGCCCAGGCCCAGGTACATGGTCAGCACGTAGAAGAAGCCAATGGCGGCTATAGCCACTATGGTGGACTTGCGCGCGCAGGCTGCGCTGGGGACCGTGTAGTAGCGTATCAGGATGTGCGGCAGGGCCGCGGTGCCCAGGAACAGCGCCAGCATCAGCGAGAAGAAGTCCAGCTTCTGCATGGGCGTGCCTTCCACCTTGAACTTCAGGCCGGGCCGCATCAGCTTGTTGCCGGGCGTGACGTTGGGGGCGTAGACCACCACTTTGTCCGCCCCGTCGGAGAACTTCACGGTCTTCCAGCGGTTCACCTTCGTTTCCGGATCGCTCAAGATCGAAAGGAACTCGAACGGCCCGACTTTGCCTGTGGCGGCTTCGGGGCCGGTCTTGCCCTTTATGGCTTCAAGGTTGCCGAACAGCCGCAGCGTATTCTCCTTCGACGCCGGCAGCCCGTTCACCAGGTTCGCGCCGTCGGCCTTCTTGACCTCGGACTGGGTTTCCTTCAGCGTTATTTTCCCGTCCTTGTCGGAGCGCAGCCACCAGGTCTCACGTAAGTTTCGGCCTTGGCCTTCTGGGTTCCGGCTACGGCATATGCCTTATCCCCGGTCACCAGCGCTCCCTTGACCTCGGAGGCGGCGAGGGTCTTATACTCGTAGAAGGGAACGCGCCCGCCCTGGTCGGGAGCCGTGGAAAGCCCGCGGTAAAGCACGGCCACGGTGACTATCAGGGAGAACACCACCAGCATGCCGCCTTTTATGAACTGCACGTAAGTGGTGGAGGTCATGCCGGCCGTGGCGACGATGGTGATGACTATCGCGCCGACCATGATGACGCCCGCGTAATGCGGGATGCCCAGCAGGGGCTCAACCAGCACGCCCGCGCCGACCATCTGCGGTATCAGGTAGAACACCGATACCACCAGGGTGCTGATGGCCGCGGCCAGTTTGATACCGCGCGAGTTGAACTTCGAGTCCAGCGCGTCGGTAAAGGTGTACTTGCCGAGGCGCTTCATGGGCTCGGCCACCACGAACAGCGCCACCATCCAGCCGGCCAGGTAGCCGATGGAATACAGGAACCCGTCGTAACCGGCGGTCGCTATCATGCCGCAGATGCCCAGGAAGGAGGCGGCGGAGAGATAGTCCCCGGCGAAGGCGATGCCGTTCACGGCCCAGTGTATCTGCCCGCCGGCGGCGAAGTAGCCGCTGGCGGTCTTGGTCTTGGCCGCGAAGTAGAAGGAAAGCCCCAGGACGAGGCCGACAAAAATGAGGAAAATAGTTATAGCCATGGTTATTTCCCCCCTTCCGCGGTCTTTGAATCCGCTTCGTGCGCGCCGCACATATGGTTGTAGATAAGCGCCAGCACCAGGGCGAAAGCTATCAGCCCGAAGCCGTAAACTACGGCCAGGTTCAGGCCGAACATTATTTCCTTCTCCATCCAGAGGGGCTTCAGCAGGTTGATCGCGACGAAGGCGGCGTACACGGCCGCGTACAGCAGGAACATCCACACGCCTATGCGCATCTTGTAATCCGCCGAGGCGTCAGGCCCGGATTGGGCCGCAGGTTCGTGAAGCATTTGGTCTCCTATTAAAAAACGGGCGCGCGCACGGGGTGGACTTTATCTTCAGTCTTACACCACCCCTGGGCACATAACGACAGTGCCCGACAAGCGCAGCGTCCGTAACATTCTAAACGATTAGAAATTTTACCAAATACTTCAGTTTATTGATAGCCTCTACGGCGGCCGCGGCGGCTTCCCTGAGCGCCAGCTGGTCCGCCTGGGAAAGTTCGGAGGGTTTTATGCGGTTGTCCGCGGGGGCCCCGGCCCCCGCGAGCGCCGCCTGGCGCCGGAGGCGCAGGCGCATCAGGGTATCAAAAGCCTGGGAGAAGGATTCTTTTTCGGCCCGGTCCAGCACGTTGGCCCCGGCGAGGGCGGCCAGGCGGTTGACGGTGGGCACCGCGGCCACGTCCCCGCGCAGCGCGTAGATCCTGGCGAAATCGGTAATGACGCGCACCAACTGCTTGATATCGAAGGTCCCGCGGTGCTCTCCCTCGTCCTCCACCGTGACGGCGCCCCTGAACCCTACGGGCATTTTATAAAGCAGGGCGTTGTTGGCCAAGTTCAGGAAAAATATCTGCTTGCCTTTCACGGCGGAGCGCACGTGGGCGCGCAGTTCCGCCTCCAGCGCTTTTTCCCCGTAAACGCAGCGGAAATCGAAGAACACGTTCACGTCCAGCAGGCCCTGCGGGTCCTTGACCGCGGCCCAGTCGTTGAAATATGTTTTCCAGGCGGACAGGGGGCGGCACCATTTCGGATTATTGGCCATGGCGGCGCCCTTGCAGAAGGGGTAGCCCGCCTGGTCCAGCCAGGAGCAGACCTTTTCGCCCAGGGCCCGGAAGTATTCCGCGGCGGGCTTTTCTAGGTCCGGCCCCGGGTAGGCGTAGACGATAGCGTTGTCCTGGTCGGTGGCCAGGGTCTGCTCGCCACGGGCCTGGCTGCCCAGCGCCATGAAGGCGAACGGGACAGGGGGCTCGCCCAGGCCGCTTACGGCGAGATCTATGAAGCGGGCGGTGGCGCCGTCGGCCGCGGAACTGATAAGGCGGGTGATGCCGGCGCTGTCGGCGCCGCTGTCTGAAAGGGTCTTGACCAGCCTGGGCAGGCGTCCCTTAACCGCTACGATCTCTTCTACGGAAGACGCCCGGGCGAATTCCTCCATCAGGATGGCCGGCGAATACCATTTAAGGGCAAGCAGTTCTTTTTCGTCTATCACGCTTACGACCTTCCCGGAGTCGTCCCTTACCGCCAGGTGGCGGATGTTATGCTCCTGCATCAGCAGCACGGCCTCGAAGAGCAGCGCGGTTTCCGGAACGCTTATAAGCGGCGAACTCATGATCCGGGAAACCGGCTCCTGCATTGTGTTCTTGCCCGCCAGCACCCGGGCGCGCAGGTCGTGGTCGGTCACTATGCCCAGCAGCTCGCTCCCGCTCTCTACCAGGACGCAGCTGCTTTCGGCCCTGGTCATCATTTCCGCGGCTTTGCTGATGGGCGTGGAAAGCGGGCAGGC
>CAZJUL010000332.1:0-3413 GCA_964549095.1 uncultured Elusimicrobiaceae bacterium | reverse complement strand
ATGCAACCTCGTCTATATTAAACCATGGTTGCACTTCTAAATAGAACCCAGTGGGCTTTCCCTTTGTTATAATAAGCGGATATGCGCTTTGCGCCGAACCCGGCCTATTCCAGCTTTTTCATCAGCTTCCTCTGCCTGCTGGACCATTGGGGGGTCCTCCCGCATTTTGCCGGCACGCTGATGTCGATACAGTTCCTGGTCATACATTCCTCTGCCTTCATGGGGTCCGTAAGGCTGATAAAGAACGAGAAGCTGAGGCCCCTGGCTTTCAGATCGCTGATCGTCCTTTATTCCCTGTTCGCGTTAAAGACGGACGGGATTTTCGGCATAGTACAATTCTGGGGGCTCACATACGCCAACTACCAGCGTTTTATTTTCACGAAAGCCTTCGACGAAGACAAGGCTTCCCTGGTGATCAGGTGGGCGACCGCCTTTTTCCTGTTCATCCTCGCCGCGGGGCTCTTCGACACGCCGGGCGACGTGGACGAATGGGCGGGCAACAGGCGGGTGGGCCTGGCCGCGATCTGGTATTTCATCGGGTTGGGAGCGGTGGAAATGAGCGGGTTCTACGAGGGCGGATGGCGCCGGCTGGCCGCCGCGTTCTTCAAAAAGTTGGCGGGCCCTTCCGACCAGCCCCTGCCTTTCTGGCTAAAGGACCCGGAAAAGCCGGCGGACCCAAAGCCGGACGACGGGGAAAAGGAGCGATAATCAATGGACCGGATATTACGGCACCTGAGGGGGATCGCCGGCAAGGCGGTCCTGTGCGTGATCCTGTTGTTCGCGCTGGGGCTGGGCTGGATGTTCATAGGATCCGCCATCCGCAACAGTGGCTACAAAACCGACCTGGCGTTCATGCGCGAAGGCGCCAACGCCGACACGGTGCTGGCGCATATCGGGCACGCGGACAGCGTTTCCGTTCACTGGATCACCGAAGCGGGGAAAACTATAGAGACAGCCTCGTTCAGGAAACCGAAAGAGGGGATAAAGCGCCCGCTGGACAAGGCCGGAAAGCCCGCGGGGATACAGAGGTTTGAAGCGGAATACCGGATCTTCGGCTTCATGCGTAAATTCGTTACCGTTTCGTTCGATGATAAGAACGCCGTCTCCGCCGTAGAAAAGCGCACTCTCGATTAAAACCTTCTCCGTCAGGCCTTTATTGTATAGGACAGGTATTTCCGGTATATTTCAGCGGCGCGGTCGGCCGAGCGGAAGACCGGCAGCCCGAGCGCCAGCGCGTAGTCGCAGTAGGGGTCGTACAGGGCGCCGCAGGCCACGCAGAAGATGAGCGGCTTGCCCGCCTTCTGCATCGCGGCCGCGACATCTTTCAGGAAGGATCTTTCAAAGTCGTCAGGCCAGGCCCCGCCCTTGGGGAGGGTGTTCATCGCCGGGGTGAGGGGCACCATCGACAGCAGCACCGCGCCGAACTCGTCCGCGGCCAGCGCACGGCAGGTAGCCCGGCCGATGGCGGCGTCCGGGGCCATCGGCGTGATGTCCATCGGGTTCTTCACGTCCACTATCCCGTCCAGGCCGAACTCCTTCAGCGCTTTTTCCAGGTCCGCGATAAGGGCTTTGTCCGCTATAGCGGCCGTGAGCGCGCCTTTCACGCTGTCGGCCATACCGGCGGATTCGAAGCCCGCGTTGCTGATAAAGAAAGTATTGCCGTTCCTGAGATCGAATTTGGAAAAATAGCACGCCAGCAGCGCGAGGTCGTTGAAATCGTCGAAGGTCTCGGCTACCAGGGCGCCGGCTTTTTCAAGGATGGCTTTCGTCACCGTATAATCCCCGGCTATGGAAGCGGTGTGGCCCATCACTGCCTTCTGCCCGACGGCGGTCCTGCCCGCCTTGTAAACTATCACCTGCTTGCCTTTCTTCCTGGCCTTCGCTATCACTTCGGCCAGCACCAGCCCGTCGGCGTATTTGAACCCTTCGATGTAGACCAGCAGCACCTTCAGGTCGTCCTCTTCGGAGAGCTTCTCGACATAGTCCACCACGGTTATGTCCTGCTGATTGCCTACGGTGATGCTGTAGGCCGGCTTGAGCCAGGGCATCTTGCTCAGCGTGGAGATGACGAATGCTCCGCTCTGGCTCACGAAGGCGGTCCCGGCCGTGTGAGGGTTCCCGCCCAGCGGGTAGGCCATCTTGTATTCGGGGATGAAGAGAGTGTTCACTTTCGAGCGCGGCAGGACTATGCCCAGCGAGTTGCCGCCGCTCAGCACGAAATCGGGATTCCTGGCCTTGGCGTCGGCGATAATTTTCACCACGCTGGCGCCCATATCCTCGGTGCCGGATTTTTCGCCCATGCCGCCCGAAATGAGGACCACGCCGTTGACCTTGCCGGACGCGCCGGCCTCGGCCAGCACCGCCGGCACTTCTTTAGAGGGCACCGCCACCACGTACATATCCACCTTCTCGGGAAGCTCTTTCGGGGAGGCCCAGCATTTTACGCCGTCTATCTCGCCGGCGAAATCCTTTATGATGAAAGTCCTGCTTTTGTCGAAACCCGCCTTCAGCACGTTGTTCAGGATGATGCGGGCCATGTTCATCTTTTTTTCGCTGACGCCGACCACGGCCACGGTCTTTGGCTTCAGCAGCCTGGCCACGCCTTTCATTGAAGGCCTGACCCTGCCGTGCTTCCTGGCCTTCCGGAAACGCAGCACTCCGTCCAGCGCGATGAGCCGCCCGTTCGAGACGGCCGCGGGGTTGACCTCGAACTCGAGTATGGCCCACTCCGAAGGACCGCCGTCCCGGAAATGCTTCATTATCGCGGCGAACGCCGAAAGCCAGCTCACTATGTCCTCGTCTTTCGCTATGCGCCTTGAACCGCGTACGCGGCCGGCGGAATACTGCCAGATCCAGGCCTGGTCCACGAAGGCCTGCCAGTCCTCTTCGCCGCGCGCCAGGTCCGCCGGCATGATGGCCGGCGTGACGCCCGGGCGCAGCGAAGCCGTCAGGCCTTCGGCGTTTGTGCCGCCCACGCCCAGGGTTATCACGGGGCCGAAGGCGTCGTCCGACCGGGCGCCTATCATCAACTCCTCGCCCAGCGCGAAGGGGGAATGGGGAACGAACTCGGAGGCCATGAAGCCCTCTACGCCGCGGAACCTGTGCGCCAGGTCGTTCAGCTCCGCTTCCAGCGCGGCCGGCTCTTTTTCCGCGATGCGCACCCCGCCGGATTCCGTCTTATGCAGGGTCTTCGAAGAGATCAGCTTCAGCACCGCCTTCCCGCCGGACAGCCGGGCGCAGATCTCGCGGGCGGCGGAGGCGGCTTTCAGGCCGGCGGCGGGGTAAAAAATATATTCCGGGGCCCCGAGTCCGGCCAGCTTCAGGATCTCGTAGACCTCGGTTTCCAGCAGGGCGCCGCGCTTCTCGCTATGCGCCTTCGCCAGTATCTCTTCCACCGCTTTAAAGTTTTTCAT
>CAZJUL010000331.1:0-3441 GCA_964549095.1 uncultured Elusimicrobiaceae bacterium | reverse complement strand
TCATCTTTTTTATAAGCGCGGCGGCCTCTTTTTTGCGCCCCAGCTCCCGGCCTATCAGGTTTATGGTCCGGAAGATGTCGTTTATGCCGGCTTCTTCCGGCAATTCCACCACTTTTACGCCGGCGTCGCGCAGGTTTTGGGCCAGGGAGAGGCCGCGCCAGGTCCCCGCGAACACTATATCCGGCTTCAGCGAATAGATCTTTTCCAGGTTGGGGCGCAGGTAATCCCCCACCTTCTCTTTCTCGCGGGCGCCGGGCGGCCAGTTGCAGAAGCTGGAAACGCCCGCCAGCTCCGGCCCCGCGCCCAGCCCGAAGATTATCTCGGTATAGGAAGGCATCAGGGAAACCACCCGGCGCGCGGCCTGGGCGGGAAGAGAAAAAGCCAGGCAGCAGGCGAGCGGCAGCAGGAAGCGGCTGAGAATCATTCTGGCGGGTGCGGCGTTCTGCATATTCACCTCGGCGCGGAAATAAAAAAGCCCGGCCCCGAAGGGCTGGGCTTGCAGGCCTGTGCTTCCCCTCGGAACGCCTTCCGCCCCGGGCGGAAGGTTCGCAGTAGACCGGGCTCAGCCTTGCGGCATTACCGTTGCGGGGCAGCCGGAGATTCCCACTCCGTTCCTCTGCTTTACTCGGTACTTATTTTACCAAAATCGCTGCCGGCCGGCTATTGCGGCCCGGCGGACGGCGCCGGCGCCGGGCCAACGCTCATCACCTGCTTTAACCAGATGTATTTCCGGTAATAGATCGTCGAGTAGAGCGCGGAGAGCAGGAAATTCCAGCCGCGCAGCGGGCTGCCGCATTCGAAGAACACGTCCCGCTCGCCTACCTCGAATTCCAGGACATTGCTGCGGCACCAGTCGAGCTTCAGGTACAGCATGTGTTTGCCTTTCGGCGCCTCAAGGCTTATAGTCTGTCCGTTCTGTATGCGGGCGGCCACCTTGCCGTCTATGATAACCTTGTATCCCCGGAACAGGTCGGCGTAGCCGGAATCCCTTTTTATCTTTATCATCGCACCCTCCCTTCTGCACTTGCCCGGCGGCTGACGCGGCGGCCGGGGCCCCTTTGAAACCGTTGTTTACAGCGCCTTCGAGATTATCGCGCCCAGGTCGCGGGCGAACGCGGTCTTAAGCAGGGCGGCGGGCCTGCCGAGGGCTTTTTCAAGCCCGGTGTCTATCCTGACGCCGCCCGACCAGCGCCCGCGCGCGGTGGTCTTCCTGCCAGCGGCCATGTTCGTTATCACGCCGAGGACCGGGACCTTGAGGCGCTTGTAAAGCGTCAGCGACCGCTCCAGCACCGAGCGGGCCATCACCGACGGCGTAGTTACAGCCAGCGCCTCGGCCCCCGGGATGAGGCGTATGACGTCCAGGGCCGCGTCGTTTATCCCGGGCGGCATATCTATGATGAGAAAATCCAGTTTGCCCCACTGCGTAATGGCCAGCATTTCCACTATGGCGTCGGAAACATTGGCGCCGCGCAGCGGCACCGCCTTTTTGCCGGAGAAGAAGGACACGGACATCAGCTTCACGCCGGCGATGACCGGCGGCTCCAGGCCTTTCTCTTCTTTCGGAAAGGCGTTCCCCGCTCCCAGGGCCACGTGGGCCGAAGCCCCGGCGAAATCCAGGTCCAGCAGGCCGGTCCTGAAACCCTTCTCGGCCAGCAGCAGGGCCAGGGTGGAAGCGGTGACGGTCTTACCGATGCCTCCCTTCCAGCCGGTGACGGCTATTATCCTGCCTATGCCGGACAGGCGTTCGTTTATAACGGAGGGGCGGGGATCCAGCGCGTTCACTGCGTCCCCCTGATATGCTTGATATAGACGCCCCGGCCGGCCGTTATGTCGAAGTCCGGGCTCTTGCATTTCGGGCATTTGAGGAAAGTATGGGCCATCTCGGGGATAAAATGTATGTATTCCCCCTCCTGGGGCGTTTTCTTCAGGACTTTGAGGGTGAAGGTTTTCGAGCAGGCGCGGCATTTGAAGGCGGCGGGCTCTTTTAACAGCTTGAACCGGCAGCGGGCGAATTCACCGGCGAAGCTCTTGCCCAGCTCGGCGAGGGCGAACGAAAATATATCCTTGTCGATGGCCTGCAGTTCCCCCAGCACCACGCCCACTTCCAAAACCGCGCGCAGCTTCGAACCTGCGGCGTGTTCCCGCGCGGCTTTAACCACCGATTCCGCAAGCGCCCATTCGTGCATAGGGTAATATTATCAAATTTGGGGATACGGCGGCATTACCGGAGGCGGAGGAAGTCCTGCACAACAGCAATGCCCGCCCGGCGCAAACCGGCCGGATCCCCTGAAGCCGCCAGCGGCCGCTATGGTTTCCCGCCGGACTGGCTACCCGGCCTGGGCGGAGAATTCCATGTGGAAAAAGCCGAAGGGCAGCAGGATCTCCGCGCAGCCCAGCAGGAAGAAATACAGCGCGCCGGCCAGCAGGGGCCTGTGCGGGTAGTCGACCCAGACCCCGCTGCCGGAGCCGGACATGCTGCAGCCCGCCGCTTCGGGCGTGATCCCGCCTCGCGGCAGCGGTATCAGTGTGAGAACGACCATACCCATATAAAGGACCAAAGCAACGCCGGCTCGGCTGCCCAGGTAGGCCGCGTCCTCGCGGAGCAGCGGCACGCCGATGGCCGCCAGCCGGCCGGCCATTATGAAGGCGAAATACGTGAGAAGGGAGCGGTTTTTGAAAGCGAAGGAAATGACGGCCGCGAAAACCCCGTAGAAAAGCGGCAGTAGGAAGATGGCGTAGCGCGGGCCGCCGAGGCGTCCGGCCGCGTACGCGCCGAATATACCCCCCGAGTGCACTACCAGGAACTCGACGATCATTATCCCCACGCCGAAGCGCACCCAGCCGCCGCTGTCCACGCTCAGCGGGTCTTTCCAGACGGTGAACAGGCGCAGGGACATGGCGAAGCAGGGCAGCGCCGCCGACAAGCCGCAGAACAGATTCCAGAATTTCACGCCTGAGTCCCTCCCGTCCCGGCCCGCGCGGCTTTGCCGCTCCCGCCGGGGCGACCGTCAGGCCCCCGGCAGCTTGAACCCGCTCAGGATGCTCATCTTTTCGGCGGCCGACTTCTGGGACTGCCGCACGGCGCGGTTCACGGTCTCTACGAGGGAAGCCTCGAGCGCGGCCTTGTCGGCCGTGGCCAGGTCGCATTTGATGGCGACGCTTTTTACTTCCTGCGTGCCGGATATCCCCACCTTCACCAGGCTGTCCTCGCTCTCCAGCATTATGGCCTCGAGCTCTTTCTTGATCTCTTCCATCTTCTTCTTCATTTCCCACAGTTCTTTCATCTTATCAAGCATGGTGCTCCTTCTGACCGGCCAGTTTTTTGATCTTTATGCCGAACCACGCGAAAATGAGCGTCATGAACGGGCTGACATAGTTGAACACGGCGTACGGCAGGTATTCCAGGGTCCCGATGCCCAGGACGCCCGCCTGGTAAGCCCC
>CAZJUL010000330.1:0-3452 GCA_964549095.1 uncultured Elusimicrobiaceae bacterium | reverse complement strand
TTTTCGCCTGCGCGCGCCAGCAGCTCCGCCCGGAGGCCTTCCCGTATGTGTGAATCCCCGCTGAAATCGGCGCGCGCCAGCTTCTGCGCGGTTTCCAGGGCGCCGGCGTCCGGGCCGGGGCCGGCCGGATGCTCCCCTCCGGAAAAGGCCTCGTCCAGATCGCGGCTGAACTGTTCCGCCAGTTCTTCTTCTTTCATAACTTTCCCTTTTCGGCGAGCGCGGCCTGTATCTTTTTCACCGCGCGGTAAATTATTATCCCTATATTGCTTTCGCCTAAGCCCGTCATCAGCGCTATTTCCCGGTTCGTCATGCCTGAGCTGAATTTCAGCGCTATCAGGTCCCGCGAGCGTTCGTCCAGCCCGGCTACGGCTTGGAGCAGCAGGGCGGCTTCCTCTTTTTTCTCGGCCGCGTCCTCGGCCCGCTGTTCCGCCCCCGCCCGCTCCCCTATCTCGTCCAGGGAGACTTCGCCCCTTCTGCCGCGGGCCCTGGCCCAGTCTATGACGGCGTTGCGCGCTATGCCGAAGAGCCAGACCTGCACCGGTGCGCGGGAGGGATCGTAGGTCCCTATCTTGTCGAGCGCGGCTTCAAAGATCCTGCCCGTGACGTCGTCCGCTTCGGCCGGCAGCCTGACGTGGTAGCGCACGTAGTTGTAGACCTTCGCGAAGTAGCGGTCATAGATGCCGGCAAAATTCATAGCCTCTGCCATACTCCCTATACTAATAAATACGAACCGCCCGGAAAAGTATTACGCGACCGAGGTATAGGCGCCGACAGATAATTATGACTGTTTGACGGCCTTTTCAAGGCTTATACGGGCTGACAACCGTTTTCAGGGGATGATAAAAGAAGCCGAATAGTACCCCATGATCGGGCATGATTCGGATCTTCCGGGAGATCGGAAATTGCTAGTAATGTATAAGTGGAGGACTAACAAAGATACATTTCAGGGGGTCTTTACAAAATTCAAACAAATCTAAAAGCTTGAGAGTGGCCATAAAATAAAATATCGTGCCTAAAACAATAAGCTTCCACCAACCCAGGTTCAGATTTATACGCTTTTTGACAAAAACAAGACAACCGAGATAGACAAAGAAATAATACTGGGAGGCACCAATAAAAAAGGAATATAGACTGATATTGGTTAGGTGGAGGCAATACGCTTTATAAGCATATCTCCCGGCAAGAATAATAATATATGGCAAATAGCAGACAGTAATAATAATAAAAAACTTACGCCAAGCTGAAACTCTTTCTTTATCAAAGCGGCTGAACAAAGTCATAATATACGGGAAAACCATTATAATAAAGCCCATCACCGCAAAAAATACAAGATATGTGCAGATGTTCATAAATCACCTTATAATCCACATTGGTCTTTAGATGCACTTTGCAGATATTCTTTTTCCACCTCATAACCAGGCATCTCCATGGAACCCGGGAACCCTTTAAAGTAAAGCCATGGATTCCACGAATAACCCCAATGAATAAACAAATTATTAAAAATCCATGATTTTACACATTGTTTCATATGAACATCTTCATGCGCTTCTATCGCTTTTTGCAGTACAGGGTCAAGAGCCTTGAATGCTTCATAATAATAAACAGTGTGCGGCCCTCTATCTTTATCACATATTGTTTGAGCGAACGGTTGCCAATTGATCGCCGGATCCGTCTCGGGTTCGTATCTTGGGTTTTTTTCCCATTTGGCAATAAATCCATTTATATCAGCAATACGGCCATTAATCGCTTCACATGTGGTTACGCAGTTCTTTTTGTAAACCGCCAACCCTGAACAACATTTCCTGTCAGCATCAGGTGCCTGCCCTTCTCCCACGCATCTGCCGCAACCCGCTTCTTCAGATATTTTTTCAAGGCCTTGAATTGTTTCTTCATATTTCCGCAACGCCTCCGCTTTTGTCGCATCTGCGGAAGCATAGCACGCCTGGGCCGCTTCGGGAGGCCACTGACCGCACATAAGTCTTGTTTTCTCGTCGCTTTCCAGAAGCCTTTCCCAATCAGCGTTAGTATCCTTAATTCCCTGGTCTATCTTGGCGCACACCTCTTGCTGTGAAATTGTTTCACCGTCTTGAGATGTGCCGGAAGTATTATCAGAGTCAGAGGCGGCCGGGGATTTAGCCGGCGATACGGATGCTGCATCAGCCGAAGTCTTCGCTGGCGCGGCCGAGGCCAGGATCATAGGTGACTGTTTTGTCGCGGCCGAATTCGATGTGTCTCCGGTCACTTTTGTACCGCCCAGGCTGAATTCCGATGGGGTATTCAGCTTGGGGGTGGCTGGCTCGGCGGATTTGAGGCCGGTGACCTGGCCGCCTTTGCCGGTGAGCGTGGTCGCGCTGTTGGAGGGAACCGGCGTTAGATCTTTCGCCGCCAGCTTGGCCGTGCCGTCGAACATCTGGTTATTCTGATCATACAGCTTGTTCAGCCTTGCCTTGGCGTTACCGTCCAGCCCTTTGTTGATCTCGTTGATGTCCGGGGCTTCGCCTTTGGCGCAGGAGTCCTTCGCTTTTTTCTTCGCGGTCGTTATGAGGTCGTTCTTTCTCTTCTTCCAGCCGCAGTTGGCTTTACAGTTTTTAAGGTCGGCGCCGGCCTTTGCGGACTCGTCGTCCAGAAAATTCGTGACCGAGGAACAGAGCTGGTCCATTACAGAGGCTTCGCAATCGGAAGGCGACAGCAGTATCACGGCGCTTGCGGCGCCGCCGACAACGGAACCTTCGCACCTGGAGGGAAAAGGACAATTCACAAGAGAAGAGAAGAGAAGAGAAGGATGGCTAAAACCGATGTTTTCAAACGAGCCTTCATCGCGCCCCCGGGGAACTCATAACCCTACTTTATTATACTCCCCGGCAATGGGGAATACAAGGGGACTATATGAAAGAGGACAGGCCGCTTTAAAGCGGCCTGTCCCCTTTTTCCTTATACGCTGGAAGCCCGCCGGCGGTTACTGGCAGTACCTCTTCATCACGCGCTTTTCCACGCTTTCCGTGGAGTAGTTCTCCGTCATCAGCACTCCGTAGTTCAGCCTGTCCTCGCTCGTTACCAGCTCCGCGGTAAGCCTGTATTTCAGGTCGCGTATGATCGGGTTGTCGGTGGCCTTCTCTTTGCAGATCTCCACGGTGTCCCAGCCGTCGGTCTCCATGGCCACGTGTTCCGCGTAGCCGTCCCGCCGCCAGGGCGCCAGGAAAAAATAAGTCAGGGCCCGGACCTTGTACTTTATCTGCCCCTTGGCCAGGGCGCGGATCAGCACCGCGTCCAGCGGCCGGCCTTTCTCCGTGTCGTCGGCGGTGAAGGCCTTCTTCTTGTCGAAGTCGGCGGCGGCCACGAACACCTTCCCGGTCAGGGGCTGAAGACAGGCGTAATCGGAAGGGCAGAACGGCGTCAGCAGCTTGTACTGGAAGGGCCCGCCGGCCAGGTAGACGGAGAACTTATGGTCGGAC
>CAZJUL010000329.1:0-3473 GCA_964549095.1 uncultured Elusimicrobiaceae bacterium | reverse complement strand
AGCGGTGTTCCTATCATTAGGAACCGGCGAAGAATGTTTGAGCAGCGCACTGTGTGCGAGGCGGGTGCGTAGCACAATTCATTCGAACAGGTTCTTCGCCGAGCGTAAGACACCGGGTGTACCCTGAAAACCGCACCCCGGGCGGCCGCAAGGTTTCGCGGGAAGCCGCCCGTTCTTCCACTTGTAATACTTCCGGGGGGTATTGCGTATTAACGGACGGAAGCAAATTACAAGGAGGCGTTATGAAACTCAGACTGACAGCGGCGATAGCGATGCTGGCCGGTTTCGCGGCCCTGGCCGCCGCGGAAGAAATAAAGATAAACACCGCCGAAGTGGACGGGCGGCTGGTGGACGACATAAACCTGCCCTTCGCGGACGACCCGGCCGTCCTGGGGACCTGGTTGAGCGTGGACTTCGTGCAGGAACCGGACGATTTCATCCCCGGCACGCAGCAGTTCCAGGACGACCTGTACCTGGGCGGCTTCAAGTTCATGCCGAAAGGCGCCATGGCCGTGCTGCCCTTCGCGCCAAAATCCGCGCCGTGGTTCAAATGGACAAAGGGCATCGTCACGCACAGAGGGGACAAGACCGCGGCCCGCTACACAATAAAAGAACTTGAAGGCGCGAAGTACATGTTCTTCGAATGGAAGAGCGGCGACTACACCATAAGGCATCAGAAACCGCAGTATTACGTGCTGAAGAAGAAATAAGCCGGCCGCCGGAAAAAGAAAAGGCCCCTCCGATGGGGCTTTTTCTTTTTAACCGGCGTTTCAAGAAAATGATCTACCTGGCCGGAGCGGGAGCTTCGGCGACCGGCGTTGCGCTCACGGCGAACAGGGCCGCGGCCAGGACCGAGCCGGACCAGTCCGCGACTTCCACCTTCCAGTTCCCGGGCTTGGCCGTCTTCACAGCGCTCCAGACGGCCCAGGGAGTGCCGGGAGTCAGGAATTCCGCTTCCCTAACTTTCTTCCCGTCCAGATAATACACGTACTTAACCCTGGCGGGAACGGCCGCGGACGAGATCCTTGTCCAGACGCAGACCTTCAACAGGCCGCTTCCGGATATTATAGATTCCTTCACCGGCTCCCCGGTCCCCACCACGCTGGTAATTATCAGGTTCTCAACAGTGACGGGGGCGTCGGGGCTCGCCTCGTAAATATAGCTGGAAGCCCGGGCCTGCAGCCCGGCGGAGCCGTCCGTGGACGGTGGGACCGCATAAGGTTCTGCGGCTTCAACGGTACCGCCCAGCAGGCCGGGTGAGAATTCCAGGTAATAATCCGCGGCCGGCGCCGGGCTCGCTGGCAGGGCGACTATGGTGGAAACCGAAACCGCCGGGGCGGGAACCGCCGTTGTCGCGATGATCACAGCCGCGGGTTCCGGCTGCGGCGGCGCGGGGGCGGGCTCCGCCTTTTTGGCCGGCTTCGCCTGAACGGTTTTTGCGGGAGGGGTCTCTCCCCCTCCGAATTGGAAAGAGAGACTGAGCCGGTGCGCGTCGCCCAGTTCGCCGAACGGGACGAAGGCGTAATCCAGCAGGATGTCCTGATGCCGGAGCCCGGCGCCGGCTGTTATCCCGGAACCGGCGGCGTTGCGGCCGTTGTACCCGAACCGCAGCGCCAGCATCCCCGATACCGTCTCTATCCCGGCCGCGAAGGAGGTCTCGCCGGCGCGTTCCGCGTCCAGTTCAGCGGCCACCGTTGCGCCTAATTCCATCAGCTTGAAGCCATACGACGCGCCCAGCCGGAAACTCAGCGGCAGCTGGTCCGATGCGTTCTCGTACTTCACCGAAGGCCCGAGGTTCTGCAGGGCGGCCCCCGCGGTCAGACCGGGCAGGAACGGCGCGCGGTAAAGCGCGCCGATGTCGGCAGCGCGGCTATCGGTCCTTATCCCGTCGGCGTTCTCCTTTATATACTTGCCGGAAACCCCCAGGGTAAGCCCGCCGGACACCTTCGCGGCCAGGCCCAGGGTCAGCAGCATATCGGTCAGCACGGCGTCGCCCAGGCCCGTCCCGCCCGGATTGGAGATAGTGGTCCGGCCGACCTTGCCCGAATCCAGGTAATTCAGGTTCAGGCCAATGCCCAGCGGAGAAGCGTACGCCGCGTATTCCTGCGAAATATCCTGCAGGTACTGGTTGTGCATCAGGGTAAGTTCGTGCCGCTCCAGCCCGCCGATCCCCGCCGGGTTGTAAAGCAGCGCGTCGGCCCCGGTCATGGAAACGTAAGCACCGCCCATCCCGGCGGCCCGCGCCCCCCCGTCCAGGAACAGGAAGTTGAACGGGGCGGAACCCGCGGACTCCCCCGCCCGGAGGCCGGGGCAGAAGGCCAGGAGGAGGCCTAATTGGACCAGGAGCAGTCTTCTCATCTTATCACCAATATCTTCCTTACCACGGTAGCGTTGCCCGCGCCGGAAATGACCGCCAGGTAAACCCCGGACGCAACGTCCCGCCCGTCCCCGTTCTTAACGTCCCACTGCAGCTTGCCGCCCGAATTGGAAGAGGCCAGCCCGGCCACCAGCTGGCCGGTCAGGGTATAGATCTTTATCTTCACCACCGACGGCAGGGTGTCGAAGATCAGGCCCGAATTGGCGTTGGAGGCGCTGAAGGGGACGCCGTTGTCCGCGTCGTCGTCGTTAGGGATGAACGGCACGGGATAGACCCGCACCGCGCCCAGGTCGGACGCGGCCGGCGAGAACAGCGCGAAGAAGCTGAAATGCGGCGTATTGCCGGTAACGCTCCTGCTGGACAGGTTGACGGTCGAGCCGAAGTCCCGCCGCCACGGCCCGGCCAGGGTGTCGGCCGAGTACATCACCAGCGAATCGGCGCGCACCAGCGTGCCGTCCACTATCCCGTCGCCGTCGGAGTCCTGGTAGCCCAGCGTTATCCCCGCCGTCAGGCCGCCGGAAAGCAGCGTCTGCCCGTTGGAAAGCGTTATTTCCGTTATCACGCCGGCGCTCTGCGCGTCGTCGGGCGCGGGCGGCGAAGAGGCCGGGTTGTTGGTCACCGTGACCGTTACGGTCGAAGCGCTGAGCGAGCCGGCCGGTATGAGCAGCCTGGTTGTCTGCGCCGAATCCTCCGCCGCGGCCTGCAGCGTATTGTCCACGGCGTTGTTCAGCTTCTGGTCCTTCATCACAGTGCCGCCGCCCAGGCTTATCTCGTTTATGTCCGGGTCGATCGTATCGACAGCGATAGTCACCGCCGGCGGGGTTTCGTCGGCCGCGCCCTGCGTATCGGTGGCTACGGCGCGCAGGTCGTAATTGGTGCCGAAAAGGCCCGTAACGTCCCAGTGCAGCAGGTATGGGAAGCCGGTATCCGGGTTAGGATGGTTTATCGTGGCTGGCGGGATATCGGTCCAGGCTGCGTCGGTAGAAACCTTATACTGGAACCTCACCTGCGCGGTCTGCGCCTGGTCGCCCAGTATCAGCTCGGCCATCACCGTCACGCGGTTGCCGTCCACCTTCTTGCCGGTCCGCGGTATCTT